>CALJQI010000425.1 GCA_937980285.1 uncultured Gammaproteobacteria bacterium
GGGACGCGCCAGCCGATAGCCGCCACCTGGCCCGCGCACGCCCTCTACCAGGCCGCCTTTACGCAGCTTGGCAAACAGTTGCTCGAGATAGGACAACGAAATTCCCTGGCACTGCGAGAGATCGGCCAGGGTAACCGGCCCTACTCTTTGATGTAACGCTATATCCATCATCGCGGTCACGGCATAACGGCCCTTGGTAGACAATCGCATGAAAATCTCTTAATTCCTGACTAAATTAGTCAGGAATTTAATCGATGACCGGAGTCAGGTCAAGATGTATTTGTGCGGGTCGGCACGGAAATTAATTTATCGGCAAATAAATGAAATTTATTTATTTAATTTCAATTAGTTATAAGGTCTATTTAAAGTTAAATATTACTCGCCTTCAAATGCTGCATCGGATGAAAGTAATGCCCCTGGTGTAAACAGTATCCGAGCCACTTGTACAAAAACCGGTTCATCAGCCATTTTTGCTCGATCATGCTGGCGATATACAGCGGGCCGCGGCTGCGTGAATGAAATTGCTGCACTTCGACCACGCGCGCATCGTGGTAAACCTTGAGGTGGAGGTCGGGCTCGAACAGGAATTTTCCCTCGTCTTCGAACTGGTAAGTCAGGCGCAGCATCGTGGTGTACTTGCAGCGCTCGGTGATCGACAGGAACAAGTCCTGGTGATCGGGCACCGACGAGATCATTTCATCGGCCACTTTCAGGTCGGGCGCGATGTTGCGCAGGCGCATGTAATTCTGTTCATAGAGTTCCATCAAACCGGCGAAGCTGCGGGCGTTAGCCGCACGCCCCTTGCGAACCGGCGCCAGATCAAGCTGCATCGGAGCGGTCCATGGTTTGTAGCGCAAACCGCAGGCGGCGGTATGACTGTATCGAGTCGAAGCGGTCAGGAATCAAAATCAGTACCCTGGAATTATGTTTATCAATAAGCTTAAGAATAGCAAACCACCGGGTGGCGTAAACCTTGTATTTACCGAAAAAATATGGTTGCCCACCCTGTTGTAAGCCGATGGTGGCGTTGTGGGGATTTACCGTCAGGCTTATTGTCCGCTGTCGCGACAGCGATCCGTATTCGCGCCCGGCCAGTAGCCCGACGGCGAGCAGCCCGCCCAGCATCATTGCCATCGGCTCGACGTAAGCGATAATCGCCAGCGCAAGCAGGACATGGCCGGCGAGCGTCAAGCCGAGCCAGGCAGGCGAAGCGTGTATTTCGAAATGTTGTTGCACATTAACCCTCCGTGGTTAATGACGTGCCGACATACCTCGCAGTAACTCGATAAAACGCAGGAGTTCCGGGTCGTCCGGTTCGTCCTGTCCAAGCAATAGCCCGTACAAATCAGGATCCGGCATATCCAGCAAGGCTCTGAACAAGGCCTGGTCTTCACTGCTGGCGGCCGGGTAATAGCGCTCGAGATATCCGCTCATGACGAGGTCCAGTTCCTTCATGCCGCGGCGGCACAACCAGCGCAAGCGGGATAACTCGGTCATGCAGGGCTACATCTTGCGCTGAACCAGCAGTTTCTTGGTTTCCGCGATCGCCTTTGCCGGGTTCAGGCTTTTCGGGCAAACCTTGGCGCAATTCATGATCGTGTGACAGCGATAAAGCTTGAACGGATCTTCCAGGTCGTCGAGCCGCTCGCCGGTGGCTTCGTCGCGGCTGTCGACGATCCAGCGATAGGCGTTGAGCAGCGCTGCTGGTCCCAGGTAACGATCGCTGTTCCACCAGTAGCTCGGGCAGCTGGTCGAACAGCAGGCGCAGAGAATGCATTCGTAGAGCCCGTCGAGCTTTTCCCGGTCTTCGCGCGACTGCAGGCGCTCGCGGTCCGGCGGTGTCGCGGTATCGGTTTTCATCCACGGCTCGACCGAGGCGTACTGGGCGTAAAAATTGGTCAGGTCAGAAACCAGGTCCTTGACCACCGGCTGGTGCGGCAACGGGTATATCTTTACGTCGCCCTTGATCGATGCAATCGACTGGGTGCAGGCCAGCGTGTTGGCGCCGTCGATGTTCATCGAGCAGGAACCGCAGATGCCCTCGCGGCAGGAGCGACGCAACGACAGCGTCGAATCCATTTCGTCCTTGATCTTGAGCAGCGCGTCGAGCACCATCGGCCCGCAGCTGTCCATGTCGACCTCGTAGGTGTCGGTGCGCGGATTTTCACCGCTGTCCGGATCATAGCGATAAACGATAAATCGCCTGATGTTGGTAGCGCCTTCTGGCGCCTTGAACAATTCGCCCTGCTTGACTACGGAATTGGCGGGTAAGGTGAATTCAGCCATATTTTTCGCTTCCTGAAGCCTCTAGTAAACCCGCTTTTTGGGCGGAACGACGTCGCATTCGTCGCTTAGCGTGTACATGTGCACCGGTCGGTAATCGAAGCTGACCTTGCCCTGCGGATCGACCCAGGACAGGGTATGTTTCATCCAGTTGTCGTCGTCGCGGTCGGGGTAATCCTCGCGCGCGTGTCCGCCGCGGCTCTCGGTGCGATTGAGGGCGCTCTGAATAGTAGTTTGCGCCTGCAGCAGCAGGTTTTCCAGCTCCAGGGTCTCTACCAGGTCGGTGTTCCAGATCAGGCCGCGGTCGGAGATTCCGACGTCTTCGAAACTGGCGAAGATACGGTCCATCTTGTCGACCCCTTCCTGCATCGAATCGCCGCTGCGAAATACCGCAGCATGCTTTTGCATGTCGCGCTGCATTGCGTTCCTTATCTGCGCGGTTCCGTTCGATCCGGAGGCATTACGCAAACGATCGAGACGGTCGATGATGCCGTCGCAGGCGTCGCCGGCGAGCGGCTTGTGCGCCATGCCCGGGGTAATAACTTCGGCGGCGCGCAGGGCGGCGGCGCGTCCGAAGACCACGATATCGAGCAGCGAGTTCGATCCCAGGCGGTTGGCGCCGTGAACCGATACGCAGGCGGCCTCGCCGATCGACATCAGCCCCGGCACCACCGAATCGGGATCGCCGTCCTTGAGCGTGACGACTTCGCCATGATAATTGGTCGGAATACCGCCCATATTGTAATGCACGGTTGGCAGCACCGGAATCGGATCTTTGGTGACATCGACACCGGCGAAAATTTCCGCCGACTCCGATATGCCGGGCAAACGCTCGTCGATGACCTCGGGACCCAGGTGCTCGAGATGCAGATGGATATGATCCTTGTCGGGGCCGACGCCGCGGCCCTCGTTGATTTCGATGGTCATCGAGCGGCTGACGACATCACGCGACGCCAGGTCCTT
>CALJQI010000426.1 GCA_937980285.1 uncultured Gammaproteobacteria bacterium
GGCGCTCTGGCTCGGCGGAGATTACCCGCTATTGCTGACCGATATCCGCATGCCGGGCATGGACGGCAATGAGCTGATAAGCCGGATCAGGGCGCTCGAGCCGGTCGGCGAGAGAAAACCGATTATCGCTGCAACCGCGAGCGCGATGGAGGCCGACGTGCAACAATGCCTCGACGCCGGCGCCGATGACGTTATTGCGAAACCGTTGATGCTGGATACCTTGCAGCAGGCGCTGGACAACTGGATGCCGCAAGCGGATGCGGGGGCGGTAGCGCCCGACGCAAACATGCCGTCCGCTCGGCAAGCCCCGGAGTCAGCCATCGACGTGGTTACCCTGCGACAATCGGTGGGCGATAGAATCGATTTGCAGCGTCGCCTGCTAAAGACTTACGCCGAGGCAATGCCCAAGAGCCTGTTCGATATACGCCAGGCCTTCGCCTGGAACAATCTCGATCAACTCGGGGACTTCGCCCACAGGTTGAAATCTTCGTCTAGCAGCCTGGGAGCGCTGCAAATAGCGCAGATTTGCAGCGCCCTCGAGTCCGCCTGCCGGGAAAACCGGGACGCCGAAATCGCGGACCGCCTGGTGCAACTGCAGCAGGCCGCCGCATCGGTGGAAGTTTTCGTGGCATCCTTCTGCGAGGAAACGGGAGAAGCGGCGCGAAACGGGCTCCCTACCCGGCAGTAGCCTAACCTGTTCCATGCCCTGTCAACGCTCATCAACCCCTGACTTATAGCAACAAGGCCCCGGTCCAATCGAAACTCCCCGTGATTGATTTACGATCTTGCGGCCAGGATCATTTCGGGGGCCTGGCCGGTGACTGCAGAGCGGAAATCAAATGCCGAGGTAGGCGCGGCGCACGTGGTCATTGTCCATCAACCCGCTGGCCTCGCCTTCGAGCGCGATGTTGCCGGTTTCCAGCACGTAACCGTGGCGCGCCAGTTCGAGCGCGAGTTCGGCGTTTTGTTCGACCAGCACTACCGCCACCCCGCTGTGGTTGATTTCGATCAGGATACGCGCGATTTCCTGCACGATTAGCGGCGCCAGGCCGAGCGACGGTTCGTCCAGCAGCAGCATGCGCGGCTTAGACATCAGAGCCCGGCCGATCGCCACCATTTGCTGTTCGCCGCCGCTCATGGTGCGCGCCATTTGATCCTTGCGTTCACGCAAGCGCGGGAACCGGGTGAGGATCTTTTCCAGGTCGTCCTCGATTTCCTGCTGATCGCTGCGCGTGAAGGCGCCGAGCCTCAGGTTCTCGCTAACCGTCAAATCCTTGAACACTCGACGGCCCTCCGGCACGTGCGCAATCCCCAGCCTGACGATGCGGTCGGCCGACATGCGGTCGATGGCGACACCGTCGAAAACGATCGAGCCGGCGCTCGGGTGCTCGAGTCCCGATATGGTGCGCAGCGTGGTGCTTTTACCGGCGCCGTTAGAGCCGATCAGGGCGACGAAATCCGCCTCGTCGACCTCGAGCGAGATGCCCTTGACCGCCGCCACCTGGCCGTAGTGGACATGGATATCGTCTACCTGCAGCAACATCTAGCCGGCCCCGCCAAGGTAAGCTTCGATCACCCGCTCATTGTGCCGAATTTCCTCGGGCGTACCCTCGGCCAGCAGCTGGCCGAAATTGAGCACGGTCAGGTAGCCACAAAGACCCATGACCGCTTTCATGTCGTGCTCGACCAGCACGATGCTGATGCCCGATTCCTGTACCTTGCGGGTCAGCTCCATCATGTGGTTGGTCTCTTCCGGGTTCATGCCGGCGAAAGGCTCGTCCATCAACAGCAGCTTCGGCTCCGAAGCCAGCGCGATCGCGATCGCCAGCGCGCGCTGCGAACCGAGCGGCAATTCCGAAGCCAGCTGCTCTCGACGCTCGCCAAGTCCCATGAAATCGAGCACCTCGGCCACCTTTTCCTCAGCCTCGCGCTGCAGGCCGCGGTCGAGGCCCAGAATCGCGGCAAACAGATTGCTGCGCGACCTGATGTGACAGCCCACCAGCACGTTTTCGAACACGCTCAATTCCTGGAACAAGGTGGTCTCCTGGAAGGTTCGCACCACCCCCATCTCGGCGATGTTGTGCGGCTTACGGCCGGCGATGCTTTGCCCCTGATAACGAATATCGCCGCTGCTAGGGCTGTAAAACCCGGCGATATTCTTGAACATGGTGCTTTTGCCGGCGCCGTTCGGTCCGATCAATCCCCGTATTTCGCCTTCTTCAACCTGGAAGCTGACATCATCCAGTGCCATCAGGCCACCGAATTTTTTTGTTACGTTGTTGATTTCCAGAACTGGCATATATATGGCTTCTTCTTTACCTTGCTACTGGTCTGATAAGGCTTGTTCGTCGGATGCGGAATCCGAACCAAACCAGGATTTGAGTTTAGCCGGAATACTTTCCAGACCCATGGGCAGGAACAGGATCGACAATATCAGCATGCCGCCGTAAATCGCCGGGCGAATGACTTCGAAACTTCTGATCGATTCGTCGAAAATAGTCAGCACAACCACGCCGATAACAGGTCCGTAAAACTTGTTGTAACCGCCAACGATCACCCAGATCAAAATGAAAACCATGAAACCGATAGTGAACTGGTTTGGCGTCACGCTGCCGAGATAGTGAACCTTGAGGCCGCCGGCGATACCGACAAAGAACGAACCCAGGATAAAAGCCAACGCGCGGTAGCGCCAGGCATTGACACCCACCGATTCCGCCAGCGGCGCCTTCCAGTGAATAGCGTGCAATGTCAGCCCTATCCTGGAATGTTCGATGCGGTAGAGGATAAGCAGACAGATACCGACGACGACGAGCGTAAAGTAAAAATAGGGAATCGGGTCGAGAAAATCGATACCCCAGACGACCGGCGCCTCGACGCCCCGCAGGCCGCTGGTACCCCCAAACACGCCGACGAACTCCACCCAGGTCAGGCGAATCGCCTCGCCCGCGGCGAAAGAGCCGATAAGGAAATAAAACTGCGTCATGCGCAGTAGCGGGAAACACAGCAAGGCCGCAATCAAACCGGCAGCGGTGCCGGCCAGCGGCAGGGTAAACCAGATCGCCAGGTCGAAATGATTGACCGACAGGGCAACCGTGTAAGCCCCCACTCCCATCATCACGGCATGAATCAGGGACCACTCCCCGGTCAGGGTAACCAGCCGGTAGCTGCACACCGCGAGCACATTGATGGTGAGAAAAATCAACAGGTCCTGGTGGTGGAAACCAAGAAAATGGGGCGTGGCCAACAGGGCGATCAGGGCCACGGCTCCAATCGCCAGCTTCGGCATAGTGAATCCGCCCTTGCTACTCACTGACTCTTACTCCCATCAGGCCCGTCGGCTTGACGATCAGAACCACCACCATCAGAACCAGGCCGCTGATGGTTGCGATGGTGGCGCCAAAATACACCGTTATGAGGGTATGAAACACGGCGTACAGAATAGCGGCCAGAACGGCACCCGACAGGCTGCCAACGCCGCCGACGATGGTGACGATGAAAGCCGTGACGATGACGTTATGGCCCATGTGGGGATTAATATTGGTCAATGGTGCGATCAATCCCCCGGCCAGGCCGGCCAGGGCGGTGCCGACACCGATTGCAACCATGGAAATCCTGTTGGTATTGATGCCCTGTAACTCGGCCGCTTCCCTGTCGAGGGCGACGGCGCGCAAGGCCCAGCCATACCTGGTGCGCGTCAGAAAAAACCAAAGAGAAACCAGCGCCGCCACCGAAATCGCCAGGCTAAACACCCTTTGATAAGGTATGCGCAGGGATTCGAACATCACCAGGGTTCCCTGGTAGGGTGGCGGCACCTGCTTCGATGGGCCGTCGCCGCCGATCAGAGCGGCAATGACCTGCAGGATAAAGAGGATGCCGATCGAGCATATCAATCCCGCTAACGGGTCGGCGCGCGTCGGTCGAAACAACAGGCGTTCCATCACCAATCCGATCACGGTGACCAGCACGATAGCAACCGCGATCGCCGGAATATAGCCGAGGCCGTACTGCGCATGTAACAACCAGATGGTGAAGGCGCCCACCATGACCAGTTCACCATGGGCAAAGTTCACGACTCCCATAACGCCGAATATGAGCACCAGGCCGACGGCGAACAGGGCGAAAAAACCACCCTGGACGAGCCCGTTTGCGATTGACTGGAGAAAAAGCTCCATCTTATCTATCCTGCGCTACATCTACAGTTAATGGGAATGTTTCTGGAGTTGAAATTTTGCCTGGCGGAACCTTCCAGGCGGCCCTGAACTTCGATCGTCAGGGCCAGGGCGACAATGCCCCGGCCCTGACGTCGCGATGCTAACTTACAGTCCGCAGGCCATGCGATTTCATGTACTTGATCAGTACGTCGGAATGCTTGTCCAGCCAGTCCGAAACGCTGGCGAACTCCTTGATGCGGGTCTTGCCGCCTTCGATAACCACCACCGGCCAGCGGCCGATGACGACGTTATCCCTGCCCCATAGTTCCTTGCCCCACCATTTACCGCCGCCAAAAACGAACTCGGGGTTAGGATTGCTTTGCAGCGCTTTCAATACCTTGTCGGAATCGGTGCTGCCGGCTGCCTTTGCGCCTTCCAGCCAGTTCAGCATGATCGCCGGATACTCCCAGGAAACCGCCGACCAGTCATTCGGGTGACGTTTCCTGAATTCGGCATCAAAACCACCGGGGTCGGGGAAGTTGATCCCGTCCTCGGTCAGTTTCGGATCGTCGAATGCCGGGAACTGGTGAATGGTTCCATCGACGAATTCCTGGCTCGTCTTGGCAATGACTTCTTCATGGTAATCCAGCGTAGTGCTGATGACTTTGCCCTTGTAACCCTGGTGGTATAGCTGTTCCATCAGTGGCGTGGTGTAGAAGCTGGTCGCCATGCAGAAGATATCGGGATTCTTGGCCAGCACGGAACTGACGATCGGTGCAAAATCCGTGACATCGAAGCCGTGCAGGTTCATATCGACGACCTCGATACCCGCGACTTCAAACGCGGCCTGGAAGGTAGCCGCCGCCTGCAAACCATATTCGACATCATTGTTGGTAACGATTACCGCCGTTTTGGCGTCGGGGTGATTTTTCGCCAGCCACTCGACGCCGGTGACAACGTAGAGCGGGTGGGATTCACAGGTGGCCACCAGGTGCTCCGTATCCGGGGTGATATCGCTGCACAGCAAGGTCGTTGTAAACACGTTTTTGCGCTCGCCCCAGGGCATGACCGCGCCAACGGTCGCTCCGCCGAGCATCATCACCATATCGGCCTCGTCCTGCGAAACCATTTTCTTATAACCCTGAACGGCCTTTTCGATATCGTAGCCGTGATCGTAGGACACGATTTCGATCTTATGCTTCTTGCCACCGATTTCGACCCCGCCACTGGCGTTGAGATTATCGGCGACAATCTGACAACCATATAATCCCGGCAGGCCCCAGGGCGCGTAGTCGCCGGTCATCGGTATGTTCATGCCGATCTTGACGGTGTCATGGCTCGATGCAAAGGTCAGAGGTGAAAAACCCGTGCTCGCGGCAACTGTGCCGGCCGCGGACGCCTGGATAAATTTTCTTCTGGAAATGCCCATTTTTGCTCCTCAAATTATATTTGTAAGTAAACACTCCGGCACGAGTAGATTGTCTCTCCACGTTTTATACCGACAGCAAACAGCATTTTGTCGGCTATGCCTTAGTATGATCGTCGGACCAACACGGTGAGCCCGATTTCTTATTTATGTATGCCCTCGCAGGACTCGTCAAATACTATCTCGAAGCGCGGCCTTGTGTATATACGGGTTTTCCACAAATGGCTGGCGCCCGGCCTGCAAACTAACGAATCATGTAAACCTTGCGGATGGTCTGTTCCACCCGACAGCTGCCTTTCCAGCCTTTGGGAAAAAATGCCGCCGTATCCGGGACAATTTCGATAACCTCGCCGGACTCATGCGTATAGGTGCAACGGCCCTGCAGGAAATGGCAGAACTCGTCCTCTGTCACATGGCAATTCCAGTACCCCGGCGTACAGATCCAGACGCCGCTCTCCGCCTCGCCGTTCGGTCGCCGATGCAGGATGACGCCAGAGGTGCGCGACTCGCCCTCGATCATGGTCGGAATGACGCCCCAATCGACCACCTCGGTGATCGCGCATGGGTCTCTCAAAACAGGCGTTTTCATCCTCGTCACCGCAGCATGTAAACGTTACGAAGGGTTTCATGGACCACGCACTGGCCACTCCAGCCTTCGGGAAAATGAACCACGGTACCGGGAGTGACCTCGATCACCTCGCCTTCATCGCTGGTATAGGTCGCGCGGCCGGCGATGAAATGGCAAAGCTCGTCACCGGGCAGGCTCAATCGCCAGCTTCCGGGTGTACATACCCATAGCCCCGATTCGGACTTTTTGTCTTCGCTGGTCCACAGCAGCACGCCGCTGGAGAAAGACTGACCCTCCAGCATATCGGGTTGCTCGCCCCAGTCGGTCAAATCGCCGAATGTCATCGCCGGCGCGACGTGAGGGGCGGACGACTTCAGTCCGCCGCGCGCCATCAAGCCTGTTCCTTCAACAACCGGTCAAGCAACTCGGCGGCTCTTTCGGGGCCGTTGAACTCGCGCATATGCCTGGACGTCGACGCCGCTTTTGCCTGGATGGCGGGGTCGTTCAGGCAAGCGTCGATCTTCGACTGCAGCTCCTCGGGTTGCCAGTTGTTGCGGTGCATCTTGAAGCCATGACCGGTTTCCTCGACGCGCGTGGCATTGTCGTGGCCATCCCAGACATAGGGCATGATGATCGCGGGTTTGCCGAAGTAGAGGCACTCGGTGAAGGTATTGTTGCCGCCGTGATGAATCACCATATCCACCTGCGAAATCAGGGTTGGCTGCGGAAACCATTCCTTCACCTGCACATTCGGCGGCAGATCGCCGTAGGCGTCGATGTATTCGCCTACGTTGACCAGCACGCGGTAGGGCATCTTGCCGAGCTCGGTGATCAGGCGGTTCAGTGTCCTGGTATCGCCGCAGCCCAGGGAGCCGAAGCTGAGATAGAGAAGCGGCGCATCGTTATTCGCCTCGAAAACCGGGATCTCGAAGTCGACCTCCGCGCGTACGCAGCCTTCGAGAAATTGAAAGCGTTTCGGATCCAACGGATTACGCCGCTTGAACTTTACCGGCTCGGGGTAGAGCAGCAAGTTCAGGAAGGGCGAGGCTTCGAAAAACTCGCCCAGCGGATACGGCTCTTCACCGCATTCCGCCAGGAATTCATTGAATTCATCGTGAATCGGCTTGATAACCTCGTTGAAACGTTCCAGGTAAGCCTTGTGGCACTCGTGATCGCTTTCACCGCAGCCCGACAGGTGCGGTGGAATATCGGGATCGGTAATTTCATTCTCGCTGCAGGAAATGATCCGCACCCAGGGTACGCCGTACTGCTTGCAGGCGGGAAACAGGATGACATTATCGATACAGATCAGATCGGGTTTGACCTTTTCCAGTACCGCGGGAAGGTCCTTTTCCGCCCACACCGAGGTATTGACGATATTCGCCCAGCACTCCTTGACATAATTGTCGATCTGCTCGTAGGGCGTCCTGTCGAAATTGGGGATGTGGCCGTCGATGAAATCGGTCCAGTACTTGGCCATTTCCTCGGCCGACATCGGCTCGGACATATTGACCGCATGCTCCTCGAAGCCGTAGCCCGAGTACACCCCGGACAGCCCCGGATCGGTCAGGAAAACCGCCTTGTGCCCCAGTTTCTCGCAAGCCTGCGCGATGCCGACAGAGTTCAGCGCCGGCCCATAACAGGCCTCTGGAAAAAACGCGATAGTTTTGCCATCACTCATCTTGATACTCCCCTCGATTAGTCATTATTTGAGATGTTTTCCCGGCATTATACCGCTTATCATAATTCGGTAAACGAAGCAGGCAGGCGCTGGAATCGTTGACAGCCGACAGCGGTCAATCGATACTATCTGACGAGTCAGTCAGTTACAAGCCTGCACAAAATCTTCGACAAAATCCGGCTTTCAACGATTCTGGACGACCCGCTCTAAGGCGCAATCATGGAGCGTGGTGCACAATTCGACACAACCCCCAGGCGAGGAACGATACAAATGGCTACCCGAATTTCAGCTCTCGACGCCAGCATGCGCGCACTCGGCGCAGAGATGGGCGAATGGAACGACATGGCGGTCGCCTTCGGCTTCCCCAACGATCCGCATCTCGAACACGACGCGATTCGAGAGGCCGTGGGCATGTGGGATACCTCGGCTTTGACCAAGATCCAGCTGCGCGGACCCGATGCGCTGGCGGCGGTGGATTATCTCGTTACCCGCAACATGTCCCGGATAAAGGTTGGCCAGTCGGCTTACTGCCCGATTCTGAAAGACGACGGCCATTTCTGCGACGATGCGATCGTCTTCCATGTCGCCGAAGATCATTTCCTGGTGGCGAGCGCCATCGGACCCTCGTACCAGCTATTGCGCGACTACGCCCGTGACCACGACCTCAGCGTCGAACTCGATGAAGACTTGCATATCATCACTTTGCAGGGACCAAAGTCGATCGATTTCCTGGAGACGCTGGTCGACGTGGATCTGCGCAGCCTGCCTTTCAGCCATCAGCTCCACGCCAGGCTTTGCGGGCAGGAAATGATGATATCGCGCACCGGTTATTCCGGCGAACGTGGATACGAACTCTACATGGGCTCCGACGTGGTAGTCGAAGTCTGGCAGGAGCTCCTGCGCCTGGGTCGACCCTTCGGGCTCAGGCCAGTTTCATTCGGCGGACTGGAAATGGTCCATATCGAAAGCGGGCTGATGGCATACGGTGCCGAGGCAACCGAGCAGAACACCCCCTGGGAGGTTGGCATGGGTTGGGCGGTGGCTCGCGACAAGGGCGACTTTCGAGGCAAACAGGCGCTATTCGAACTCGAGGGCAGGGAAAAGGTGAAGTTCTTCGGCATCGTCGCCGAACACGATGACGTCGTCGAGCACGGCGCCGAACTCTTCATCGACGATCAACTTGTCGGACATGTCACCACCCCCGCCTACTCGCGACGCCTGGGCAAGTCCCTCGCCCTGGTTCACCTGGTCCCGTCTGCCGCGGTGGAGGGGACCGAGCTGCAACTGAAAGGGCCGACCATACAATGCCGGGCCACGGCGGCCAGCATTCCCTTCGTCGATCCGCAACGTAAACGGCTGCACGCCATGTAGCCCGCGGGCTTGCAATCCGGGTTTATTAATTCGACACTGGCCGATCGATACCGACATCCAACCGGGAGACTATCTGAGCCATGCTGGATACCAAACTGCGCCAGGTCATCAGTAGCAGGGGTGACGACTTCAAGCCCTACGACCGTTACGGCGAACCGATTCCCGGGATGTCCTGGGTAGCCCTGAGCGGCGAACTGCAAAATGGCGAGTTCGAATGTTTCATCTTGCGCATGGATGCAGGAGCAAGCTCGAAACCGCACGAGCACATGGGTTTCGAAGAATTCCTGGTGATGGAGGGGGAACTGGTGGATTGCGACGGCAGCAGCTTTCGCGCCGGCGATTTCGTGCGTTTTTTACCGGGTTCGAAACACAGCTCGCATACGCCCGACGGCTGTACCCTGCTGGTGATCCTGCGCGG
>CALJQI010000427.1 GCA_937980285.1 uncultured Gammaproteobacteria bacterium
TCGGCTTCGAGCAGCGCAAACTGGCGCCTGAATTCGGCCACCAGCTGCTCGCGTTCGCGATAGCGCGCCTGCTGCTCGGCCTCGCTGATGGCCGCGCCTGCCGACATGCGCTGGCCGACGAAGGGATCGTACTCGTCGAGATGCCGCTCGAGCATTTCGCGGTGATGCTGCCAGACCTCGTAAACCACAACCGGGCGTTCGATAAAAAAATCGTCGCAGCGATCGAGCACCGGCATCGGCGCGCGGACGATTTCGGCGCCAGCGGATTCGAGCAGTTCGATTGCTCGTGCGAAGTCGGTCGCCACCGCCGAATCGAGATCGCTCATCACGCGCGCCTCGGGCACCACCAGCCTGAGCGTATCGAGCGCCGCCGGCTGCAGGTGGGGCAGGCTGGCGTCGGGACTGACTTTGCCGCACATCAACTGGTCGAGAATGAAGCAACTGTCGACGTCGACCGCCAGCGGGCCCGGCGCGTCCAGCGTCGGCGACAGCGGAAAAATGCCGCTCAGCGACATGCGGCCGTACCTCGGTTTGACGCCGACGACGCCGTTGAAGGCGGCCGGAATACGGCAGGAGCCGGCGGTATCGGAGCCGAGCGCCGCCGCCACGATGCCTTCGCCGACGGCGACCGCGCTGCCCGAGGACGAGCCGCCGGGCAGGCGCCCGCTTTGCCGATCCCAGATCGACAGCGGCGTGCCGTAATGCGGGTTCTTGCCGATGCCTGAAAAAGCGAATTCGCTCATGTTGGTGCGGCCGAAGAACAGCAGGCCGGCGGCGCGTAGCGGCGCCACCACCGCGGCGTCGTCGGCCTCGGGTTGGGCATAGTGCTTGCGCACCACCGATCCGGCCAGCGTGATCTCGTTCCTGATGTTGAACAAATCCTTGAGCGCGATCGGAATGCCGGCCAGTGGCGGTAGGTCCTGCGACTTTTTGCGAGCGCGGTCGATCGAGTAAGCCAGGCTGACCAGCCCGGGATTGATCGTCGTAAATACCGATTTCGACTCGCGCGCTCGCTCGAGCGCCTGTTCCACCAGTTTGCCGGCGGTGGTTTCACCCGTGCGCAGCATGTGCGAAAGTTCGCGTAAACCCGTCATCGTCTATCCTCCGGAAAGCGCTAGCCTTGGATGCCCTCGTAAGCCCATTTCGAATACATCCGGTCGGCGCGCAGGCAATGTTGCACGAGCTCGTCGGCGAGGAACTGCACAATAACCACCATGCTCCTGTTGACGCGCGCCTCCCGGGACCCGGGGGCGCGTTAGAACTGCTAGTGTCAGGCGTTCTGCAAGCGGTAGCCTCGCAGGAAGTCGGCGAATTCCTCGAGCGCGCGGATGCCGCTCTGTTCGGAGGCCGCACACCAGGCCTGCAGCCGCTCGACGCGGCCGCGCTGGTCTTTCGATCCGCGTTTCCAGACTTCCTTGAGCTGTTGCTTGAAGTGATAAATCGTCGCCAGCGTCTGGTCCTGCTGCAGCACGCGCTCGACCGCTTCTATCGAGCCGACGTCGGCTTGAACGTCTTCGCGCGTCATCAGTTTCTTCGCGCGCTTGATCAGGCGCCGGCCCATGGCGTCGGTATTACGCCGCGCTTCGCGCAGCGCCGGGCGGATGACGATCTGGCTATAGCGCTTCAAAATAAAGAAGCGCTGGCTGACGACGGCGCGCACGGTGTCGGCGTCGATTCGCTGGCGACCGCTTTTGCTGACCGCGCGCGGCGCCAGGCGCCGGATTCGCGCCAGTCGGCACACCGCCAGCAAACGGATATCGAGCCAGCCGAGGTCGATTTCCCACCACTTGTTCGACAGGCGCGCCGAGGCCGCGTAGGCATGGTGGTTATTGTGCAGCTCCTCGCCGCCGACCAGGATCCCCCAGGGCACAATATTGGTCGAGGCGTCGCTGGTTTCGAAGCCGCGATAGCCGAGGTAATGACCCAGCCCGTTGATGACGCCAGCTGCCCAGAAGGGTATCCACAACATTTGCACGACGAAGATCACCAGTCCCGCCGAGCCGAACAGGGCGAGGTCGATCAGCGCCATCGAAGCAATGCCGACCCCGGGATAGGCGGCATAGAGGTGCTTTTCGAGCCAGTCGTCGGGCGTGCCCTGGCCGAATTTTTTCAGCGTCTCCTGGTTGCGGGCCTCCTTGCGATAGAGCCAGTAGCCGCCGAACAGCACTCGCAGAATGCCCTTGTGGCGCGGGCTGTGCGGATCTTCCTCGGTTTCGCAGCGGGCGTGATGCTTGCGGTGAATCGCAACCCATTCGCGGGTAACGATACCGGTCGTGAGCCACAACCAGAAACGAAAAAAATGACTCACTACCGGGTTCAGGCTGAGCGCATGGTGAGCCTGGTGGCGGTGCAGATAAATGGTGACGCTGGCAATGGTGACGTGGGTTAGCAGCAATGCGACACCAACGTAGCCCCAGATTGATAATACGAATAAACCTTCAACAGACATTAGCTACCTCGATACTGGCCGAACAGATCTGGCAGATAGTCTGGGCAACTTGTAGGTAAACATCTTAACGATATTGCCAGGTTGTCCGGGATAGCTGGCTGGCTGTTCCGCTCTTCGTCGGATTAATTAGTCCCCCAAGTTTAGCCTAAAAGCGAGCTGCGGGGGTAGGTTTTTTGGCGTCCGGATGCGGGATTTGGCGCTATTTGCGAGCGACAGGCGGGCGCTCGCGGATGCGATTGCGTGCGGGCGGAAGTCATCGGTCGGGCTGCAGTTTGATTTCGACGCTGTCGGCAAAGGATTTGAAATCGTGCTGGACGATGCTGCTTTTGAAGCCGCTGGCATAGATTCCCAGCGTTAGCCGATGCCCGCCGAGTTGAGCAAATTCGAAGCCGCCGTTATCGTCGGTTACGGCCGAGCGATACGAAAACGAGTGGTATTCGTCGGTGGCGAAAGCCGACTTTAGCGTAACCTGGGCCTGCGCCAGCGGCGCGCCGTTGTCGTCGCTGACCCAGCCCGACAGGTGGTAGCTGCCGCGATCGATGATCAAGGTCAGGTTGCGGTATTCGTCCGGCCGCAGTTTGATGCCCTTGATGCGGTAGTAGTCGGAAGCGTTGGTGGCAATTCTGAGTTCGCCCGCGGGGAAGGCGGCGAGCTTGAAATAACCGCTGGAGTCGCTGCGAATGACGCGGTCCGGAAACTGCGCCGCCAGGCTGCGCACCGCCAGTTCGAAATCGGCGACCGGCGCAAGGTCGGTGTCGACGATCATGCCCTCGGCGTCCACCAGTTCGAT
>CALJQI010000428.1 GCA_937980285.1 uncultured Gammaproteobacteria bacterium
TTTGGGCCTGATGCCCGGGCCGCAGACGATATCAATATTCATCGAGAACGACAAACGTCGGCCGTTCAGTTGGATTGAAAGAGGTTGAAAAACACGGGGTCCATAGTAATTATTTATGGCGGCCAGGGTAATAATCGCGCATGATCATGCAGTTTTTCACGCCGGTTTTACCCGCCTGCCGTAAGCCTCGATTAACGTAGAAGTGTTACCGAGGCCGGCGATGGTCGCGAAACGGTCACCTCGGCGCATGCTGTTCTCGAAGCGATCTCCGCTCGCCTATGGCGATAGGTAAAAACAATCGCTTTGGCGCTGGATTTTCCGGGTTTGCGCCGCCTGTGGATTGGGATTGATGTACCATGTCTATTTTCGCATTCGCCAGGCAGCAGATTGTTGCGGCTATCGTCTGCCTGACCACGTTTCGTGCCGATTAATTATTTTAAGGTACGTAATTGAGGGAGTTTACGGATACGCGCCCTTTCTTCGGGCGTCCCAGGATGGTTACGAATTGTATCGAGTACCGAGTAGTAAGGAGTGTTCTCATATGTTTTCCATAATGCTGATAGACAACCAGCCTGCCGTTCTGGCGGGATTGGCCAACCTGGTCGAGGGTAGCGGGATCGCGCGCGTTATAGCGACCGAGACAGAAAGCGATAGCGCGATAGAAATCGCGCTCGAGCGCAGACCCGACCTGATTTTGCTCGATGTGTCGCTGGGCAGGATTTCGGGCGTCGATATCGCTCGCAAGCTCAGGCAAGAGTGGCGGGATGTTCGCCTGTTGGCGGTGTCGGCGCATTCCAGTTCGGTGTACGTGCGCGGCATGATCGACGCCGGCGCCAGTGGTTACATGCTGAAGGACAATGGTCCGCAGGAGATTGCCGATGCCATTACCACCGTCATGCAGGGCGGTCAGTGGATCGGCGAAGGGCTCTCTTACGATCCTGCCTGAATCCGGGCGCGGCCGGTAAGTCAGCCGCTAGGCGCATCACTGCCAATCTGGCCCTTATTTTTATCCGTGAAAGGTCAAAAATATTCCAGTCAGCTGATATGCTCTTTAATATTGATGACTGCTTTTTGAGATAGCGCCTGTTCGCACTCATGAAAAACGAAGAACTTCAGCAACTGGTATTTGAATCCCTGGGTGGTTGCCGCTGGGAATACGACCTGCCGAACGACAGAATCGCATACAGCGACGAGTTTTTCGATTTAATCGGATACCTGCCTGGCGAGCTCGAAATCGACTCCAACTGGGTTAGCGACAATATTCATCCCGGTGACCTGGTGCAATGGCGTGAAGCTTTCATCGCCAGCATCAAGGGCAACAGCAAGTATTTCGACTGCGAACTCCGCTTCCGTCACAAGGACGATTACTATGTCTGGATCCAGACCCGGGGCGTGGTTACGGCCCGCGATGAACAGGGGCGGGCGTTACGCATCGTCGGCATGGTGTTCGATATCAGCGAGCGTAAATCGGCCAAGGAAAACGAGACACGTTACCGCCTGCTGCTCAATACTATTCCCGATGCGCTGTCGTTAAAGGACAGGGAAGGAAGGTACCTGTACGTCAATCGCGAGTTTGAAGAGTGGCTTGGTAAACCCTCCTACCAGATTTGCGGGCTGACCGCGGCCGAGATATTTGACCCCGCAACCACGACATTTGAAATGCAGCGAGATCACGAACGACGAGTTTGGCAGGAAGCCGAAACCATTTCGATGGAGCGCCAGTTCCCGTTGACGGCGGATGGAAAAATCCGTCACGCCGTAATTACCAAGTTCCCGGTTTTCGACGAGAGCGGGGAAATTCTGGCAATCGGCACCACCAATACCGACGTCACCGAGCGTTTTCACGCACAGCAGGCGCTGCTTGCCAGCGAACAACGCTATCGACGCCTGTTCGAATCGGCCCCCGTCATACTGGCCGAAACCGACTGGTCGGCCGGCAAGGCGCTGGTCGACGGGCTTCGAAGCCAGGGTATCGATGACATCGAGCAGCATATTCTCGAGCACCCCGAGCTACTGCGGCGGCGTGCAGATGTGATGCATATCCTGACCATCAACCAGGAAGCGCTCCGGGTATACCGCACGGATAGCGAGGAATCGCTTCGGGCTTTCCTGGATCAGGAGATTAACCAGGTGCAGCGGTTGGCGCTGACCAGGGACCTGGTGGCTTTTGCAGAGGGTAACAGGCGCTCGACGGTGCACACCTGGGCCCGGCGTCTGGACGGAGAAGATTTTCCGATCACCCGCGAATCCGAAATGCACAGCCATGATGCCGACGACTGGTCACTGGTGATGATCACCATCCGCGACGATAGCGCCGAGGAAGCGATACGACAACGGGAGAAACACCTGCGCCTGGTGTTTGACGTGGCGCCGGCCGTGCTGGCCGAATCGGACTGGACCCAAGGTAAGGCGCTGGTGGAAGACCTGCAAAAACAGGGTGTCACGGATCTGTACCAGTACCTGGTCGATCACCCCGAGTTGACCCGTCGACGCGACCAGATCATGCGGCTGACCAGCGTTAACAAGGAGGCGCTGCGAATCTACCGCGCGGATGACGCGCAAGCCTTGATCAGGCACACCGCGGGCGAAATGAACGAAGTGCAGCGCATCGGCATGATCGAAGACCTGGTCAACTTTGCCAACGGGCATCGTCGCTCGACGGTGCATTGCCGCACTTTTCGCCTTGACGGCGAAGAGTTCCCGATGATAGCAGAATCCGAGTTTTACGGCGCCGACCCCGAGGACTGGTCGCGAGTATTGCTTACTGTCAGGGATACCAGCGCGGAGGAAACGGTGCGCGTCAGCGAGCAACGATACCGGCAATTGTTCGAATCGGCGCCGGCGGTGCTGGGCCAGGCGGACTTTTCCCCGGCCAGGTGGCTGGTCGAGCGATTGCTCGACCAGGGCGTCGACGATATCAGGCAGTATCTGGTCGATCACCCCGAACTGACCAGCAAGCGCAGTGACTTTATGCAACTGGTCGACGTAAACCAGGAAGCCCTGAGGGTGTACCGTTCGCCAAGCAAGGAATCCCTGGTTCGGTTTTTAAACAAACCGCTGCCAGAAGAAGTGCGCCTCGGTCTGATCGACGACCTGGCGACCTTTGCCAGCGGCGAGACGCGGTCTACCATTCGCGCATGGGTGGCATGCGAGACCGGGGAAAAGATTCCGATCATACGGGTATCGGAAATGAGCAGTTCCGATCCCGGCGACTGGTCGCAGGTATTGATTTCGATCAGGGATATCAGCGCGGAAGAAGCGGTGCGCATGAGCGAGATGCGTTATCGGCGTTTGTTCGAATCGGCGCCGGTGGCATTGTATGAAACAGACTGGTCGAGGGGTAAGGCCCTGGTCGATGATCTGCGCGACAGGGGAGTTGACGATATAGCGGCCTATCTGCACGCGCATGGCGAACTGCTGCAGCGGCGCGATGAAGTGTCGCGGGTAGTAAATCTGAATCACGAGGCGCTCGAGGTTTACCAGGCGCAATCTCGGGAGCAATTGAGTGCTGTAATTGAAGGACCGCTGAGCAGCGAACAACGAAAATCCCTGATCGAGTCTCTGGAAATCTTTGCCTCCGGGCGTCGTCGCTCGAGTGTCCGCGGTTTCAGCGTCAAGGCAAATGGCGAGGTATTTCCGATGGTGCGAGATTCCGAGTTGATCAGCAGCGATCGCGATGACTGGTCGCGGGTACTGAGCTCGATCCATGATTTGACCGCCGAGGTCGAAAGCGCAAACCGGCTGCGCGAGTACCAGCAAGAGCTGCGCTCGCTCGCCGGCAAGATATCGTCGGCCGAAGAGAGCGAGCGCCGGCGGATATCCTCGGAACTCCACGATGGAACGATCCAGAACCTGGTGCTGGCGCGAATTCATCTCGCCAACCTCAGAACCACGCTCGAAAGCGAGAAAGCAGGGCAGCTTGCCGATAGCATAAACGACCTGCTGGAAACCTCGCTGCGGGAAACCCGCTCGCTGATATTCGAAATCAGTCCGCCGGTGCTCTATGAGCTGGGGCTGGAACCGGCGGTTGAATGGCTGGCCGAGCATTACAAGCAGCGCACCGGGGTCTCGATCGTTATTAGTGGCGACGAAGGCAGCACAAAATTGTCCGAGGAAATGAACATCGTCGTGTTTCAGTCAGCGCGCGAGCTGCTGGTCAATATCGCCAGGCACGCGCAGGCGAGCCAGGTTTTCATCAATTGGCGGCATAACGCGGATAGCGTGGTGCTGACCATCGAGGACAATGGTGTCGGTTTCGATACCGAAAGCTCGCAGGTCAGGCTCGCAACCGAGGGCGGCTTCGGGCTGTTCGCGCTCAGGGAGCGCCTCAAGCTGATGGGCGCCGAGATCGATATCGAGTCCTCCGGCCAGGGAACCCGTGTCAACATTACCGCCCCCGTCGATGGCGAACAAAAACCCGTGACGAATCCTGATTCCCTGTGATTTTCTGCCTTGGTTGGCAGTTCATGGAATACAACAGTTTGCCGCCGCCGCCGTTGCTGGCATTATTGCCCGATGACTATGCAAAGCGATAAATTCCGATTCATTCCCTTTCGCCGGCGGGATATTGTCGAGATGTGCCTGCAGCGGAATAGCTTGTCCGCGGAGGCCGATAATTTTCGCCAGTTGAGTTACATGCTGGGGCAGATTTTTCATTTCGAGTTTCACCAGGTTATCGAGGCGCTGAAAAACGCTTATACCGATCTCGATCCTGACTCGGATATGCGTAATCCGGACCTGGGCGAAGCGCGGCAGACAGAGTCCTTTGTGCAGTTGCTCGATGGCCTGCTGGAAAAAGCCAACTATGAGCGCGTTACCGAATCTGAACTGAACCAGGCGCTGGTCGAATCGTCGCTGTTCAAGATTCGCCTGCACGTCGACTTCGACGACTTTTCCGAGGTTTCGCTGTTCGCCAGGGGCGTTTCGTTGAGAAAAGAGGAGTTGCCAACCTGGTTCGGCCTGCGTTCGAAGACAGTCGAGTTCACCAACTACGATCGCGTCGTGGTCTACATCAGGATTCGTGACGACTACCGGCATTCGAAACAGGATTTCGCCAGCTGTCGTGCCGGAGCCACGCTGCTCAAGTTGTTTCGCAATGTGCCCAGGGCGGACCTCGAAATGCTGTTCCCCAATACGCGAGTAAGAATGCGGCTGCTGGACAAACTGTTGATCGGTGTGCCGGCGCTGGTCAGCGGCGGTATCGTGTTAACCACCAAGCTCGGCGCCTCGCTGGTGTTGCTCGGTTCGCTGCTGGGCTACTGGCTTGGCGTGAGCAAGCAGCCGGCCGAGTTGAACCAGGCGGGAATCATGGTTTTACTGGCCGGGGTCGCGGCACTCGGCGGTTACCTGTGGAAGCAGTTCAACAATTTCAAAAACCGCAAGCTCCGTTTTATGCAGGCCTTGACCCAGAACCTGTATTTCAAGAACCTGGATAATAATGCCGGGGTGTTTCACCGGCTCGCCAACGACGCCGAAGAGGAAGAGTCGAAGGAAGCGATACTCGCCTATTATTTTTTGCTGACCAGCGAAGATCCGCTAAGCAGGGCTGAGCTGGATCGCGCGATAGAAAGCTGGTTTGAATCGAGCTGGCAATGTGCAGTCGATTTCGAAATCGACGACGCGCTGCATAAATTGCTGACCCTGGGCCTGGTGACGGAGTCCGGGGGGCGATTCAGCGCGCTATCGATCGACGACGGAATTCGGCTGCTCGACCAGCGATGGGATAATTATTTCGTCCCCGAATCCAGTTGAGTTAACATCACAGCACTGTATTTAGCGCCGGAACCTATGTATATTTTTATCGCTGCCGATGGGCGGCTGTCGTTGCGCGACAGTGACGACATGCGTGCTTTTTCCATTGTCGAGGAACAAAGCGGCAGTGCGGATAAATGGCTCGTCGAAATCGCAGAACCCGCAGGCGAGCAACACTTCTGGCTGGATGCGAAGGCGGTGGTCAAGCTATCGGGCAGAATGCAGGACGAGGCCTGGGTTGGCAGATTTCGCGATATGCTTGCCAGCGTGGAAGCTTATGGATATTCCGATTTGAAAAAAAACAGGGTCAAGGCCCACGTGGAACAAAGCTGATGGCAGGGAAATTATCGATATTGATTACGCTGTCGCTGCTGACGGGCTGTGCCAGCCTGGTCAGTTCCGCGACCTCGCGTATGGCGGACAATATATCGCTGGCGATACTGAACCAGGACGACCCCGACACGGTACGTGACGGCGCGCCGGCTTACCTGCTGATGCTGGACGGGCTGATCGAGGGCGACCCTGAAAACACAGACCTGTTACTCGCCGGCGCCCGCCTTTACGGCTCCTATACCAGCGCCTTCATCGAAGACGAATCGCGCGCGCAGCGCCTGGCCGGAAAGTCCCTGTTTTATGCGCGGGCGGCGGTTTGTATCGAAAACAGGGCGGTGTGCGATGCCAGTAGCGACAAGCTCGAAGCGTTCAAGCAGGCGCTTGCCGGCGCGTCGCAAAAAAAGATTGCCAGCCTGTATGGGTTCGGCGCCGCCTGGGCATCCTGGATACAGATCAATTCGTCGGACTGGAACGCGGTTGCAGACCTGGCGAAGGTAGAAGCCCTGTTCGAACGTTGCGTCGAGCTCGACGAAACTTACGATGGCGGTAGCGCGCATGTTTATCTCGGCGTGATCAAGTCGCTGTTGCCAGCCGCCGTCGGTGGCAAACCCGAGGCCTCGCGCCGGCATTTCGAGCGTGCGCTCGAGATTTCGGCGGAGGAAAACCTGATGATAAAGGTGTTGATGGCAAAACATTACGCCCGAAACGTGTTCGACCAGGAACTGCATGACGAACTGTTGACTTCAGTCAGGGGCGCGCGCGCCGATTACACCGGTTATAAGCTGATTAACTCGCTGGCCAAACTGGAAGCCGATAAACTGCTGGCGGAATCGGAAGACTTTTTTTAGGGCCTGTTGACAGACTCCAGGAAACTATCGCCGACTAACAGGCTCAAATCATCGATACCAGGATCTCACGATGAATCATTGCAAGAAACTCTTATGCATGGCAACGCTGACAGTTGCCTTCACTGCCGGCGTCCAGGCGGCGACGCTCAAGATTGCCACACTGGCGCCGGCCGGCACCGCCTGGATGAAGGAAATGAAGGCCGGTGCAAAGCTGATCAAGCAGCGCACCGAGGGCCGGGTGAAGTTGAAGTTTTATCCGGGCGGCGTCATGGGCAACGATCAAAGCGTGCATCGCAAGATAAGGATCGGTCAGCTCCATGGCGGCGCTTTCACACCCGGTGGACTGGCCGGGGTAGATGTCGGTATTCAATCGCTGGGTTTGCCGATGCTGTTCAGGACGCTCGACGAAGTCGATTACGTGCGCGAACGCGTCGACCCGGTGATGAAGCAGCAGATGGAGGCAAAGGGTTTCGTTATCCTGGGCATTTCGGAAGGCGGATTCGCCCGCATCCTGTCGAAGAAGCCATTGCAGGACCTGGAGTCGATTCGTGACAGCAAGGTCTGGGTTCCGGAGGGCGACAAGATTGGGCAAGTCGTCTTCAGGGCGCTTGGAATCACGCCGATCTCGCTGCCGATATCCGACGTCTTCACCGGGCTGCAGACCGGCCTGATCGAAACGGTTGCGGTCAACCCGACTTCCGCGATCGCGTTCCAGTGGCATACCAGTACCGGCTACATGACCGAGGTGCCGATTGGCTATATCGTCGGCATTCTCGCGGTGCAGAAAAAGGCTTTCAACAAGCTGTCGGCGTCGGATCAGGCGGTTGTCAGGGAAGAGATGGGCAAGGTGTTCACGCGCATGGACAAGTTCAATCGCGAGGACAACCGGGCAGCCCTGTCGGCCCTGGCCAACCAGGGGATAAGCTTTGTCGATGCCAAACCCGGTGAAGTCGAACGCTGGCGAAAAATAGCCGATCAGTCCGTCGACGAAATGATTGCCGCCGGAATCGTGTCCCGCGAGGTCGTCGGCCAGGTCCGGGAGCACCTGCAAAAGCTTCGCAACAGCCAGTAATGCAAGCCTTGATCAGGCAGGTTCACCGCGTCGAAGACGCGCTGCTGGTGGCCTTGTTGACGACGATGATTGTGCTGGCCAGCACGAATATCCTGTTGCGCAATTTTTTCGACTCGGGTTTTGTCTGGATCGATCCGATACTGCGCGTCATGGTGCTGTGGCTGGGCCTGATCGGCGCCACCGTCGCTACCCGAAATAACAAGCATATTCGCATCGACTTACTGTCGCGTTATTTCGAGCGCAACACGCATCGACTGATTCAGTCGATTGTCGGCCAGGTCAGCGCCTGGACCTGCCTGCTGGTGGCCTGGCACGGCTTCAAATGGATTCATCTCGATTATCAGGACGGCATGACGTCTTTCGCCGGGATTCCGGCCTGGCTGCTGGAGATTGTCATCCCGGTGTCCTTCGCGCTGATCGGCCTGCGCTATATGATCATGTCGCTTTGCTGGGCGCGGCTGTACCTGCTGCGCCGCAAGCCTGCCGCAAGGACGACGAAGTGAGCCTGGTAGCGCCTTTTCTGCTGCTGCTGGCGATTCTGCGAACGCCGTTGTTCGTGGTCATCGTGCTCAGCGCGATGATCGGATTTCACAGCCAGGAAGTCGATCTGTCGGTCATCAGCATCGAGATTTACCGGCTCGCCGAAATGCCGGTGCTGATCGCGATACCGCTGTTTACCTTTGCCGGCTACCTGCTGGGTGAAGGCAATGCATCCACGCGCCTGGTGAATCTGAGCAACGCCCTGCTGGGCTGGATGCCGGGTGGACTGGCGATCGTCGCCATTTTCACCTGCGCGCTGTTTACCGCGTTCACCGGCGCTTCGGGCATTACCATCGTCGCGCTCGGCGGGTTGCTGTATCCGGCGCTGAAACAGGCCGGCTACCTTGAGAATTTCAATCTCGGGCTGCTCACCAGTTCCGGCAGCCTCGGCCTGCTGTTCGCGCCCTCGTTACCGCTGATTCTGTATGGCGTAGTGGCGCAGCAAATGGACCTGGATCAACCAGTCAGCATCTCCGACCTGTTCCTGGCCGGTATCTTTCCCGGATTGCTGATGCTGGGCATGCTGTCGATTTATTCGATGCTGCAGCCGCGGGATCGAAGTCAGCAGCAGGCCTTCGACCCGAAACTCGCGCTGGCCGCGATCAGCGATGCCAAGTGGGAAATCCCGCTACCGTTTCTGGTGCTCGGCGGGATTTACGGGGGCTATTTCGCGGTTTCGGAAGCCGCCGCGGTGACCGCGGTTTACGTGCTGATCACCGAAGTATTGATTCTCCGCGAAATCAGACCAGGCCAGTTACCCGAGATCATGCGCGAGGCGATGATGCTGGTCGGCGGGATACTGATCATTGTCGGCGTGTCGCTGGCCTCGACCAACTACATGATCGATGCCGAGATTCCGACCCGCATGTTCGAATTCGTGCAGCAGCATATCGATGAAAAGCTGACCTTCCTGATATTACTCAACCTGTTCCTGCTGGTTCTGGGCATGATGCTCGATATTTTCTCGGCACTGGTCATCATCGTGCCGATCATACTGCCGATTGCGGTCGGTTACGGCATCCACCCGGTACACCTCGGCATTATTTTCCTGGCCAATATGCAACTGGGCTACTTTACCCCGCCGGTGGGAATGAACCTGTTTATCGCCAGTTACCGCTTCGAAAAGCCGGTCATGACACTTTACCTGGCGACTATCCCGTTTTTTATCGTGCTGTTGATTTCGGTGCTGTTCATCACCTACTGGCCGGCCCTGAGCCTGGCCCTGTTAGCCGACTAGAATCGTTAGCCGCGGGCCGAATGGCCGGCTGTTATCGTGAATTTGGTGGCTTTGTTCACGCTTTGAAATCAAAACAGGGTCGACAGGAGCCTCGGTAAGAAGGGTTATTCGCTAATCGACAGCACGATTTTCCCCGTCGCCCTGCCGGCATCGAGCCGCTCGTGCGCGGCGGCAATTTCGTCCAGCCGGAATGTGCTGTCGATGACGACCCGCAGTTTGCCCTGTTCGATCAGCTGCAGGCCCTGGCGGACGATTTGCGCCTGATTGTCGAGCTGCTTTTGCATGTCGAGCAGCATCGGCGTCAGCATCATGACATTGTGGATGCTCAGGTTGTTGATATAGGCGGTTTCATTTTCGTCGTCGCCGGGGGTACCCATCAGCGTTACCATGCGTCCGTAGGGCGCCATCAGCGGGATGGTCTTGCTGAAGGCGTCGGCTCCCAGGTTATCCAGCGCGACGTCGAGACCCTGCCCGCGAGTCCAGGCTCGAGATGCCTCGGCAAAATCTTCCGCGCGATAGGCGATGGGCCGCTCCGCGCCGAGACTCTTTACCAGCTCGATCTTTTCGTCGGTGCTGACAGTGGTAGCGACCCGCGCGCCGCGCAGCGCCGCCAGCTGAACCGCGATGTGTCCCGTGCCGCCGGCACCGGCGTGGATCAGCACGGATTCTCCCGCTTCGACTTGCGCCCTGTCGTAAAGCGCTTCCCAGCCGGTGATGAAAACCAG
>CALJQI010000429.1 GCA_937980285.1 uncultured Gammaproteobacteria bacterium
GCCGCGCGTAGCAACTGCTCCTCGGTGACCAGCAGCTTTGTAATTTCCAGCGTCTCTTCTCCAAACAGCGAGCCACTGTCGGTCGGGGCCGGCCTGGAAACCGCTGAATCGATGCGTTTCTGCATTTCAGCAAACTGCGAGACGACATTTTTCAGTTCCAGGGTAGACGCCGTGAAGGGGTCCTCCGAGTCCTTTTCCTGGCCCAGCGAGAGACTTTCGAATACCTGCCCCATGCGTACATTCAGGTCACGGTAACGCGCCATGGCCAGGCGTAGAAACATGCGAACAGTGGGATCTGATTGCTCGATTTTCTGGCTGACGTAATTGAGCGGGATGGCGGTCACTTCGGTCGGCACGATAGCCCGCGCCGAAGCGGTGCGCGGCTTACGATCGATAATCGCCATCTCGCCGAGGATATCGCCCTTGGTGAGCGTCGCCACCACCAGTTGACGCCCATCCTTGTCGAGCGAAACCTCGACCATACCGGAATTGATGATATAGGCGCAGTCGCCCGGATCGCCTTCGGCAAAAATAAATTCGTCCGTCTCGAACGAGGTTTTGATGTCTTTTGAAGCCATGAATCAACTATTTGCGTAAAAACCAGCGGCTGTAAAACCGCTCCATATACCTTATCTAATACATACCAACGAAATATCTATTAAAAAATAACTATTAATTGATAAATATCGACACCCGTCTCACAGAATTCAGGTAAATACTCGCATGTAAGGGCTGATTAAGGGCCTGGGGATAACCTTATCCGCGGGATTACATCTGGATCCTGGCGATAGGAATACTCTCGGCGGCCCTGCCGCAGTACCTGTTCGTCAAGGGCGCGCCGCTCGCCGGCGCGGGCATGACCGCGAGCCTGTCGTCACTGGAAGTCGTAGTGGCGATGCTGATGGCCGCCCTGCTCCTTGGCCAGCAACCCGATCGTATGCAGATTACCGCCGCGACGCTGATCGTAATCGCGCAACTGATACGCCAGGATCCCGGCTCGACGGCCACCGAGGAGCCGCTGGCGCAGCAGTCGGTTTGAACTCGCGCCGTCGGCAATTTCCCCGACATCGCTGGCAAACGCGAAACCGGGGCCGGTTCGAAGGCTGGCGTAGCGGCAATCGAGCCCGAATCCCGGGCCTGCCGTCCGCGCCAGAATCACGGCCATTACCCCTCGGCGGCGCGAACTCGCTTCGCATCCGCTTTTACCCGGTCGAACTCATCCCGCCTACGGGCAATTTCCTGCTTGCTCAGGATCGCCGCATTCGAATAGTCGCGCTGCCAGTCGCGCGCGCCGCTCCATTTGAACGGCGACTGTTCGGTAGTGCGCGGCGCCGTGGCCATTGCAAGCAGGTCGAGGGCCAGGCTCGCAATCCGTAGCTGCGAATCGGGATCGCTTGGCAGGCCGGCGGCGTTGCCGAGCGGGAAGTTGTTGAACAGCAGGCGAGGAACGCCCACGTACTCGACGATGTCGCGCGCGCAACCCATGATTACGGTAGCGATTCCCGCCTCTTCCAGGGCCCTGGCGGCGAGACTGACCGACTGGTGGCATACCGGGCAGTTCGGCACCAGGATGGCGGCGTCGATCGAATCTTGCCGGCAGCGGGAAACGAGTTCCGCGGAATCGACTTCAATCGTCGTTTTTTGCGAGCGATTGGTTGGCAGGCCATGAAACCGGGGCGCAACCGTTTTAATCTTGCCGTCCTCCGCCAGCGCCTTCAGCGCCCTCAGCGGAAAGTAGCTGCCCTGATCCTCCGCGCTGGTGTGGGCACGGTCGTAGCCAATATGCGAAATGCGCAAATCCGGCTCGCGGCAGGTGACGTCGGAGTAAACGGAAAAGAATTTCGCCGATCCGTTATAGGCCGCGCCGGGGCCCTGGTCGCCGCTATGCGCGCGGTAGGGCGCCGCGGTGGTGACGATACCAACAACCGATTCCGCCAGCGGCTTTTTCAACGGTGCGAACGGGACATCGTCGAAATGCGCCCATTGATAGGGCGCGCCGTAACCGAGCGCCTGGTAATAATCGCGGATGCGCTCGATGTAGTTCAAGGGCATATCGTTATTCATGTTCGCAGGCTCATTGATAACAGGCTGACAGTTTACCTAAACCTGCAGGTATATGGGCGTTTGAGGTAAACCGCCGGGACAACGCGCCCTGCTCGGCAAAAGCAGGTTTTGCCGCATTACGTCGATTGTTTCTGAAAACCGCATCGCGGCCCTTATCGTCCCAGGGCCGTTATCGCCTCTCGAATCGCGGGGTGATCGAATTCGCGCCCGCCGATCGCGCGATAGGCAAGCCTGCCTTCGGTATCGACGATGTAGGTTGTGGGCAAGCCCTTGACTTTCCATTTTTTCATCGACACGGCGTCGGTATCGAACAACAGCGGAAACGTCGGCGAAGGTTCCACGGTGCCGAGGAAGGAGAACACGGTGTCCAGGTCCTCGCCAATATTGACCGCAAGGATTTCCACCTTGCTGTCCCGGGTCGCCTGGTACAGGCGCTCCATCGATCCCATTTCACGCCGGCAGGGCGGACACCAGGTGGCCCAGAAATTAACTACAACGACCTTGCCGCGGTAGTCTTTCAGGTCGACCGTTTCCTCGTCCATGTTTTCGAATATCAGCTCCGGCGCGACGGAAGGCGTCTTGATCGGGGTCAGCTTGTGGGTCAGCGGCGGCAAGTCCTGGGCCTGCGTCGCGCTCGCCCATAAAAGACACAGCAACAGAATTTGCAGCGCTCGTCCTGGAGGTTTAGTTTGCACACTCGACTCCCGTTAAAGTTGCTTCGAAGTTCTGCCCGCCCAGGTCCCAGCGGGCGGTGATGTCGAATACCTGACCTGCCGGCAGCCCGAGCGATAACATGCCCTGGTTCCAGTCGCCGCCGGGTTCGTACTCCTGCTCCGGGGGAAACTGCGCCCAGCGGAAAGCAATCAGAGCGGATTTGCTCGCCTCGGCGGCCGCGAGTTGTTTTACCCACTGCTCGACGGTTTTGAATGCTCGCGCTTCGCCCTCGACGCTGATCGACCAATTGTCGCGGACGAAGTGGACGACCCCCGCAGCACTGTCGTTTCGCAGCACCGTCATGTAAACGCAGGAAGCGGTGAACGGCCTGATCTGCTCGAGGCTGAAACCGCGGTTAACGTAAAACGCGTCGCCCTGCTCGGGCCGAATCTGGGTCAGCGAAAAATAGACGCCGGCGTGAGTCGTCGACCAACTGCGCGCGCCGGTTGCATCATTTACCGATTGCAGCTGTTGTGCCTGCGCCGGGTAAAAAACCGGCAGCACGCAAACCGCCGCTGCAATTAACAAGCTTCTCATGACTGTTTCGAATCCGATTTATCGGCCGGCTATCACGCTTCGGCGTTGATCCGGTCCCGGGGTTCATTATTCCAGCGATCCGCACCGCGCTTCAACCGGTTTCCACTGACGGCGGTATCGCGACAGGTAATACAATCCCGGGGCCATCGGAAATCGCCTAACCGCGGAGCAACAGGGCGCAGGCGAGCCGGCAGCTCGATCAGTAGCCTGTCGCCGCCGCGCCGGGATATACCCGATCGGTAATATTCCTTATTCCGAACCGGTATGAAATAGTTTGCCCACCGCTTTTCGGCGCCACCGCGCTCGGCCGATGCCGCTTCGCAGGAGACCATATCTTGAACCGATTCATTATAGTTGCAGGCTTACTGCTGTTTTTTTCGCATTCACTCGTGGCCGGCGAAATCGTGCGCGATTATCCGCTCGATAAAATATCGGATCGCGTCTACGTGATTCACGGACCGCTGGAGATGCCCAACGTCGACAACCAGGGCTTCATGAATAACCCGGCGATCGTCGAAACCAGCGACAGCATCGTCATCGTCGACCCGGGCTCCAGCCTGCAGGCCGGGCGCATGCTGATGAAACAACTCGAGTCGATTAGCGATAAACCGGTTAGCCATGTGCTCAACACGCATATACACGGCGATCACTGGCTGGGCAACCAGGCGGTTGCCGAAAAATACCCCGAAGTACAGATTCTGGCGCACCCGGCAATGATAGCCAAAGCGAAGGCCGGGGAAGCAGAGGTCTGGGTCAAGCTGATGCACCGGCTGACCGAAGGTTTTACCGACGGAACCCTGGCGCTGATTCCGTCCGTCGCGGTCAACGACGGCGACCGACTCGAGGTCGGCGGCGTCGAATTCAGGTTTTACGCACCCGAGGACGCGCACAGCCGCACCGACATGATGATCGAGGTGGTCGACGAATCGGTCATGTTCCTCGGCGACAACGTTTTGTATCAACGTATTGCCAGAATGGACGACGGCAGTTTTATCGGCAGCATCGCCGCCTGCGACATCGCGCTCGAGGTCGGCAGCAAACTATACGTCCCAGGGCACGGCCCCAGCGGCGGCAAGACAGTCGTCGAGTCCTACCGAAACTACCTCGACATACTGTACAACGAGGTGGCAGCTTACTATGAAGACGATCTCAGCGATTTCGAGATGAAACCGAAAATCAGGCCCAGCCTGTCGGCCTACCATAGCTGGTCAGGTTTCGAATCCGAGTTCGGCAGGCACATCAGCCTGGCAATCCTGGAAGTGGAGCAGAATTCGTTTTGACCAGGCGCCGAACTAGCGCTGAAAGGTGAAACAATCAATTCTCTATTCGATGTCCGACGAAAAGCCTGCTACATCAAGGCTAGTCATCATCAGCGCCGTTTAGCAACGAAAGCGCCTGTCGATGCAGCGCCGGGCTGGAACAGGCCACCACGTCGCCCGCCGACTGCATGCCCAGCGGCTGCCCCTGCCAGTCGGTGATGACACCGCCGGCGGCTTCGACCACGGGCACCAACGCGCAAAAGTCGTAGGGCTGTAAATCGGATTCGACCACGAGGTCGACATATCCCGAGGCCAGTAGCGCGTAGTTATAGCAATCGCCACCGTAGCGATAGAACGAGGTTTTACCGAGCAATCGTTTGAAGCCGGATAACTGCCACTCGGAAAACATATCCGGCGAGGTCGATACCATGCGGCAGCCGTCTATAGCGTCGCAGCGACTAACGGCGCATTCGGCGCCATTCACGAATGCTCCCGCCTGGCGCGCGCCGATCCACCGTTCGCCCATCGCCGGCATATCGATCACGCCGAAAACCGGGACGCCGTCTTCCATCAAGCTGATCAGGGTGCCGAATGTCGGCGTGCCGGTGATGAACGAGCGGGTGCCATCGATCGGATCGAGCACCCAGGTGAAGCGACTGCCGGCATTCTCTTCGCCGAACTCTTCGCCGAAAATCCCGTGATCGGGAAAACGCTCGCCGATCAGGCTGCGCAGCGCACGTTCGGTTTCGCGATCGGCAACGGTTACCGGGGTCTCGTCACCTTTAGCGTCGATACTGAAGGACTGGCGAAAATAGCGTGCAATCACGGCGCGCGAAGCGTCGGCCAGCTGGTTGGCAAAACCTTCGAGTTGCCGGAACGAGTATGTAGTGGATGGCAAGAGACGACCTGTTGTTTCATTCGATAAGACCTCGGTGAAGCTTATCTGAAATCCCGCTTCGCCTCTATAAAAGTGATTATCGATGATTCCGTATCTGGTCGAGTCCATGCTTGCTCCCGGGCGGCGCCGATGCCATCATCGAAGCGGCGTCGATTTCACGCGGCTTATCCGGGTTCAAATAGATAGATATGTCATTCAGCCATTTGTTTACCCCCCACCAGATCAGGGGGCATGAGATTCGTAACCGGATTTTTTCTTCTTCCCATCAAACGATACTCGCGCGACAGGGATCGCCCAGCGATGAAATGGCCGCCTACCACGAGGCCAGGGCCCGCGGCGGGGCTGGATTGATTATCCTCGAATCTTCAAGGCCCTGGGCCGACGACGTGTCCGCCAGCTACTACGTCGACTCCAGCACCGACGCCTGTATCCCGGGGTATCGCGGCGTGGCCGAAGCCGTGCACAAGCATGGATGCAAGGTCTTCGGCCAGATCAACCATGGCGGGCGTATTGCCTACACCCACGAAGGCATGCATATCGTCTCTCACGCACCCTCGATGGTGCCCGACCATCGTTTCCACTGCATGCCGCGGGTCATGTCCGCTGATTACGTGAGGGATATTATCGGCGCCTTCGCCGCGGCCGCCGGGCGCATGGCGGAGGCCGGCCTCGATGGTGCCGAACTGACCGCCAGCCACGGCATGCTGATTGCCCAGTTCCTCAATCCGCAAACCAACTTTCGCGACGACGAGTATGGCGGCTCGGAGGAAAACCGGTTTCGATTCGTATCGCAAATGATTGCCGCCACCAGGCAGGTAGTCGGCAATGATTTCGTTATCGGCATGCGCATCTCGGCTGAAGAGCACGAGCCCGATGGCCTCGATCAGGCGGCCTGGCTGAATATTTGCCGCCGCCTGAACGACGAACGGGAACTGGATTACCTCAACGTAACCGTCGGCTCGATGATGGGCCTGGGCGGTTCGGTGCACGTGGTGCCACCGATGTTCATCGATCACGCCTATACCGCGCCGCAGGCCGGTTGCATCAGGCGCGAGGTGCGACAATCGGTGCTGGTCACCGGGCGTATTAATCAGCCGCAACTGGCCGAGCAGGTACTTGCCGAGGGGCAGGCCGATATGTGCGGCATGACCCGTGCGCTGATTTCCGACCCGGAAATGCCGAACAAGGCCCGCGCCGGAAAGCTTGACGACATTCGCGCCTGTATCGGCTGCAACCAGGCCTGCATCGGGCACTATCACCAGGGGGTTCGCATTTCCTGCATCCAGCACCCGCTTAGCGGGCGCGAGCTGATGCTGGGCAGCCACCCCGCGGTTACAACCTCGCGCAAGCTGCTGGTGGCCGGCGGCGGCCCCGCCGGCATGAAGGCGGCCGCGGTTGCCGCCGAGCGCGGGCACCGGGTTGTGCTGTGCGAAAAAAGCGGCCGCCTGGGCGGACAGGCGCTACTGGCGCAAACCTTGCCCGGCCGCGCCGAGTTCGGTGTCATCGTCGACAATCTGCGCCGTGAAATGGAATTGCACAATGTCGACATTCGATTGAATACGGCCGTCGACAGTGCCTTGATCGAAACTGAAAAGCCGGACGCCGTCATCATAGCCACCGGCGCCATCCCGTACCGCCCCGATCTCGATATATCGCAAGACACCCACAGCGTCGATGCCTGGCAGCTGTTGAAAGACGAAGTCAAACCCGGCGCCTCGGTAGTTGTCGCGGACTGGCGCTGCGACTGGGTCGGCATGGGCCTGGCGGAAAAACTGGCGCGCGAGGGATGCCATGTACGGCTATGCGTGGACGGAGAAATGGCGGGGCAGAATCTACAGAAGTACCTGCGCTGGCACTGGGCCGGCGTGTTGCACAAACTGGACGTCGAGGTCATTCCCTACGCCCGCCTGTACGGCGCCGATGGCGACACGGCCTACTTCCTGCACAATACCAGCGGCGAAGCCATCGTCTGTGAAAACATGGATACCCTGGTGATTGCCCAGGGGCACCAGCCGGAGACGACGCTGGAACAACAACTGGCGGACACCGATGTCGAGATTCACCTGGCCGGAGACTGCCTCAGCCCGAGATCGGCGGAAGAGGCGGTGTACGAAGGACTGATGGCTGCAAGAGAGATCTAAGCATCGGCACAGCGATCATTGGTATAAACGGGTTTACGGGTTGCAATGACTTCTGCCTGGGAAGCCATGCTCGAACTCACTCCCCGCCAAAACCGACTTCGCGACGAAAGAAAGACGCTTCCTCCGCCGATTTGTCCAGGTTACGGGCATATTCGTGCCCCGAATGTACTGCAATGGCAATGGTCGCGGGTGCATGGCAATCGCCGATGGCGGTCACCGTCTTGATCCCGGCATCTTTCCATTCGTCTTCGCGATCCAAAAGCGCATTGTAAAGCACCTCGTCGGGATCCCTGGCGGTGACCGGTATCACCGCGTCGGCGTCGATCGATGACTCGGTGCCCATGTAAATACAACCTAGCCTGACGCGGCCGGATTCGACCGCGATCATTTCCTGCTGGCAGACGATGCGCACGCCCAACTCGCGCAGGCGTACCTGGATATGTGCGTGCTCGAGCGTGAACTCGGTCCATTTGGCAATATCCGCGGCCGGCGTGACCAGAACGACTTCGCTGCCCTCCCCGGCAAGCTGCTCCGCCAGCACGCTTGCCAGATAGTAACCGTCATTGTCGTAGATCAGCACCTTGCCCGCTGGACGCGATCCCGACAGGATCTCTTCAGGGCTAATCACCATCGACTGATCGGCTACCGGGATCGGATACGAATGGTAGAAGCCGGTGAAGTCACGACGCCAGCTGGCGCCGGTAGCGATTGCCACATGCGCGCAGCCCATACTCAGAATGTCATCGGCGCCGAGGCGGGATTCGACATAGGTCTGGGCGTTAGCGGACTGGCTCAGCATGTAAATGCGGTGATCCGACACGCGCCGCCATTCGCCAAGGGGACCGAGCGCCGATTCAAGCAGCACCCGCCCGCCATATTCTTCTCGCCCTTCGGATAGAATAACGTCGTAGCCGCGCTTGCACAGCGCCAGGCTGGCCTCGAGCCCTGCCGGACCGGCGCCGACCACCAGCACGCCATCATTCGAACCGGCCTTTTCAATTCGATCCGGATGCCAGCCGCGCCGCCACTCTTCCCCCATGGTCGGATTTTGCGTGCAGCGCATCGGGTATGCCAGATAATCGCCCGACACGCACATGTTGCAACCGATGCACTCCCGAATTTCGTCCTCACGGCCCTGGTCGATTTTATTCGGTAGAAACGGGTCGGCGATCGACGGGCGGGCGGCACCGATCAAATCCAGCACGCCGCGCCTGATCTGACCGACCATGGTGTCGGGCGAGGTAAAGCAGCCGACGCCGACTACCGGTTTCTCGGTGATTTTCTTTACGAAATTTATGTATTCTTCCTGGGCGCCCTCGCCGCCGAAGCGCGACGGCAGCGAGTCGTTCTTCCAGTCAGAAACGTTGACATCCCACAGGTCCGGTAGATCGGCCAGCAGGCCGACGATATCCTCGGCCTCGGCCACCTCCAGTCCCGCCTTGCCGAGCAACTCGTCCACGGCAAAGCGGAAGGCCACCGCGCAGTCGCCGCCCACCGCGTCCTTGATGTCCTCCAGTATTTCGCGAATGAAACGAACCCGGTTTTCCAGGCTGCCGCCGTATTCATCGCTACGCTGGTTGTATCGCTTTTGCAGGAATTGGAAAGGCAGGGTCATGGTGCCATGCGCCGCATAGGCGTAGACGATGTCGTAACCGACCCGGCGAGCGCGTTTGGCGGCATCGACATGCCACTGGCGGCAGTCGCGAATATCGCCCTTGTCCATCGCCCGCGCCTGCACGTGATGAAAGGCTTCGGTCGGGATATTGCTCGGACCCAGGGTACGCTGACGCGAGACGTAATTCGCCACTTCGAAGCCGTTATGCACAAGCTGAATGCCCGCCAGCGCGTCATGGGCATGGATCTTGTCGATCATAAGTTCGTGAACCGGCAGATCGCTATCGTCCCAGATCCGCATCAGCGTCGCAGGTGACAGGTCGCTGCTGGGGTGGATCGAGCATTCCTCGGTGCAGACCACAGCCCAGCCGCCTTCGGCTTTTACACCACGCATTTCAGCCATCGCCCTCGGAAACCGATGGCCCATGCCGTTGCAGTGGGGAACCTGGTAGAAACGGTTTTTTGCGGTCTTCGGACCGATTTGAACCGGTTCGAACAGGATGTCGTATTGCGGGTTTCGTTTTTGCATCACTTCCTTATAGTCCAGAATCAGGGGCCAGGTCTTCCGAATATCATCCGGGACAAAAAACTGACGGGAATCGGTCCACAGACTACAGGAACTGGCCAGGAGGATTCAATCAGCCGCAAATTCGGGCGGCGGGAAATCGGCCAACCACCCCCGGTTTGCCATCCCGGTTTTGTTTTTATAATCACTGGTGATGAATAATTGAAAAGCCTGACCAGGTAGCTGTCGTCATATAGAATCCGAATTGAATGCATGACCGATCAGCTAACGGCAGTCGTATCACTCGAGGACAGACAGATGAGATTTTCAGACAAGGTCGCCATCGTAACCGGCGGTAACTTCGGCATCGGCAGGGGCATCGCACTTCGTCTGGCCGCCGAGGGCGCCACGGTAGCCATTGCCGCGCGCGACGAAAACCGCGGCCATCGGGTTGTCGAGGAGATTCACGACCTCGGTGGAGAATGTGAGTTCTTTAAAACCGACGTAACCGACGAAGCGGAGATAATAGCGTTAATCGATAACGTCGTGAGCCAGTTCGGCAAGCTCAGCCTGTTGGTCAACAATGCCGGGGTCGGCAGCCAGCATTGCGGTATTGAAGCCGACGATCCTCCGGCAAAAAGGTGGCAGATATTTCGCCGGGCCAACCTCGACTCTACCTACCTGGCCTGTGCGCACGCCCTACCCCAGCTGGTCAAAAATCCGGACAGCGCGATCGTCAATATTTCATCCACGGCAAGCTTCCATGGCAACTGGGGATTATACGGCGTCGCCAAAACCGGGGTCGACGGCCTGACCCGCTCGTTTGCAGCCGAGGCCGCACCATACGGGATTCGCGTCAATGCGATCAGTCCCGGGTGGATAGAAACCAGCGCGCAAGAGACAGCGGCAGCCGCCGGCAGCGAAGACGGCGACTGGGATATGCCGCCTTCACTGCTGAATCGAATGGGCACGCCCGGGGAAATTGCGGCGACTGCGGCTTTTCTCTTATCCACCGAGGCTTCATTTATTACCGGGCAAACCCTGGTGGTAGACGGAGGCCTGATGATCCTGGATTATCCCTCCAGACCATCGCTCGAATCGGTGGGACACCGGGTCTACTCGCATTCCGGAAAATACGAGGCGCCCTGAACGAGAAGCGGTCGCAGATCGTGAAATCAGAACACGGTCAGTCGGCAGACAGGCGCTAGAAGACAAACAGACCACCGCGGAAATGAAGGCCGGAACAAATCCGACTCCAGTTCCGGTTATCAGGCTTCGAACCTAGTATTCGAACCTGGAGCTAAGATATTCGTACTCGCTCTGCAGTGCCGTCACTTCGTGCTCCAGATCGTGAAGACTCTCCTGCAATTGCTCCTGTTCGCGCTGCAATCGCTTTGTTTCGTCAAGCCAGCCCTGGCGTTGCTCGGCGGTACCGCCGCCGGACACCAGTTCAGCCTCGAGGCTGACAATGTCTTCGCTGACAGCTTCGAGTTCGGCCTGCGCGGATTTAACCTGGTTTTTTGCCTCGTTGAGAGCTTTTCGGGCTGCGTACACTTCCTGGCCGTCGGCGTAGGCGGCGCGAAACGCGTCGCGCAGATCGACCGGGCAGACATCCTGGTGGCTGCGTCCGGCGTTACCCAGTTCGAACGCTTTGCGCGGCGTACAGAACAGAACAATGCCATCGGCGTGGCCTCGTTGATATTGGTCCAGGTCCGGTTTTACCCCATGCTCGGCGCAGGACTTGCGGTGCCGGCTGATATAACTCACCGGCCTGCCCGCCGAGCCGTCTTCGAGTCCGATGATTTGCCAGTCGGCCTTGCGGCACTCGGATTTGCTCAGGGTCGCGCAGCCCTGGACGGTGAGAACAAGCAACAGAAAGGTAAGTGATGAAATTCGTTTCATAATTTAATCTTCAGGCTGGTATCAATGATTCAAGCGCAACAAATCTTTAGTTAACATAACCAATTTAGTAGGTTTTTGAGATTTCGGGCCAATATCTCGCCTGTTTCTTTTATCACAATGCCGCTCGACCGGAACCAACCACTCTGCGGTCGAGCGGACATGCCCGTTCAGTTCTGGCTAATGCAGCCGGGCGGCAGGTATCGCTGCTCGATATCGCTGACGCAGTCCCACTGGATCGAGCTGCCGTTGTCGACCGGAATCCAGGTCAGCATCCTGAATTTTACGGCAGGATGCCCCTGGTCACCGAAGCGAAGCGTAACCAGGCCGGGGCCGGATACCTCTAGCAAAATCAGGTATCGATTACGATATTCCTCCGCCAGGCCGAGACCGGCCTGCAGATTGGTCGATGGCCAGAAACCGTTGAGATTGTAAAAGTCCTGCACCAGCTGTTGCGCGTTCGATTGCGCCAACAGGTTATCGGCGCTTCCCGTTTGCCTGCGAATTGTCGTCGTCGGCTCGTGCGGTTGATCGGAGAAGATACAGTCGAGTTCGGCCAGGTAGGCGTCTGTCCTACCGTCGCCAATGCAATCGAACCAGATTACGCTTGATCCCGGATCGGTTGGCAGCAGGTAAACCCGCGCGCCGGCGATTTCAGAAAGCAGGCTGTCGCGAAAAATAATCTCGATCCCCGACAGAAATATGCTCGCGCTTTCGACGTAATTATTGCTCCAGCTTGCAGCGGGATCGGCGCCGGCGGTAGCGTTATCGGGCGCATAGGACCCGTTTTTGCGGTAATAATCCTGCACCAGCCAGCGCAAACCCGATGTCAGATCGAGCGCGCTTTGAATCTGCGCCGCGGCGGTGGATACGCCTGCCGGCGCTCCGCCAGGCGGTCCCTCGGGTCCTGGCGGACCCGGCGGCCCTTCGGCGCCGTCCTGGCCATCCGCGCCGTCGGCGCCCGCGGGGCCTTGCGGACCCGGCACCGGATCGGTCAGCTCGAGGGCCTTGATGCGGCCGTCTTGCACCGCCTGCCCAGCCTGCAGCAAATTGATATCAGTCGTATTTTGCTCAACCTGTTCCTTCAAAGGCCCAGCCACCGCAGTTAACGGCAGCATCAGTGTTAACCAGATCATATGTCGCATGCTATGTCTCCTTTGTGTTGTCGGTTCGCCTTGCCCTGTCGAAACAGCAGGCACTCGCGCCGGGCAATCGCGTGACTATTTTTGACGGAGATCGCTTAATCGGCGCTGAATTGATTCATGGCGGGAAAATCCGGCAGCTAACAACGCCGGAGGCGGTTCGAGACAACTGCCGAAATCGTGGAGAAGTTCTTGTTTTAAGCCGGAGGCGCCAGGGACGATGCGGGGCCGATCGAACTCCGAACCGGCCGATGACAAGTCAGTTCATAAAGCCCGGGAATCGGATCGGCAAGATCACTTGACGAACATATAGCCGACGCCGCGCACGGTTTTTATGATTTGCGGTTTCGACGGTTCATTCTCGATTTTTCGCCGTAAGCGGGTAATCCGGATATCGATACTGCGATCGAAGGGATCCCAGTCCCGGTTATGCGACAGGTTCAACAGCTGGTCTCGATTCAGCACCTTGTTCGGATTCTCCGCGAAGGCCTTGAGCAGGTCGAACTCCATGCTGGTCAGGGAGACCGACTGGCTGTCCTTGTCCAGTAGCTGATGCGCCTCGAGATCGAGCGTGTAATTACCGAATGTAACCCGGCTGTCGACGCCCTCATCCTCGGCATCCGCCGCCTGCCGGGTGCGGCGTAACACGCTTTTCACGCGTGCCAGCAATTCGCGCGGTTCGAACGGTTTGGTGACATAATCGTCGGCGCCCATTTCGAGACCGACGATACGGTCGAACACTTCCGCGGCCGCGGAAAGCATGATAATCCCGATGCTGTGGTTGTCGCGCAGGTAGCGCGCCAGGCTCAAACCGTCCTCGCCCGGCAGGTTGATATCGAGAATGGCGAGGTCGAAGGATTCGTTTTCCAGCGCCTCGCGCATTTTCACGCCATCCTCGGCAAGCGTCACCGCGTAGTCATGCTTGCTCAGGTACTTGTCTACCATCCACCTGAGATCGGCATCGTCGTCGACGACGAGTATTTTCGACGGCTTGTTCATTCTCGCCCCGCATCGCTCAACAGGCCGCCGATTTTTTCCAGCAGGCGGGAAAACTCCACCGGCTTTATTTCAAAATCGTCGCAACCGGCATCGATCGCTCGGTGCCGATGCTCGGGCAGTACGCTTGCGGATAGCGCGACGATGGGAATTCCGGCGGTTGCCTGCGAAGCCCTGAGGCGGCGTGCCGTCTCGAATCCGTCCATCTCCGGCAACACCAGGTCGAGGATGATCAAATCCGGTCTTTGGTCGTGCGCGAGATCCAGCCCTTCGCGGCCGTTGCGCGCGACCAGCACTTCGAATCCTTCCCGCTGCAACCGGTTTGACAGCATGTAGATGCTGTCTTCGTCGTCTTCAACGTAAAGTAATGTCGTCATTGCATACTCGCGCGGCTGCTCATGATTTCAGTATCGGCGTAGCTACCCGGAATTGCTGGCAATTTTACCGTAAACGTGGTCCCGACGCCGACGGCGCTTTCGACGCTGATTTCGCCGCCCATCATACTGCACAGGCGCTGACTGATGGTCAAACCCAGCCCGGTACCGCCGTAGCGACGCGTGGCGGAACTATCCTCCTGGGCAAATTCCACGAAAAGCTTGTCCAGAAACACCTTGTCGATGCCGATACCGGTATCGCTGACCGCCAGGCTCAGCCACTCTTCCCCGGCGCTTTTTTCATAGCTCGCGCGCAGGTGAATATCGCCGTTCTGGGTGAATTTCGACGCATTGGTCAACAGGTTCAGAACGATTTGCCGAAAGCGCAGCGGATCGGAGTAAATGAATTTCACCTCGTCGGAAATATGCAGGTGGATGCGATTGTTATTCTGCTGTATCAGGTGCTGCGCGGTGGTAATAGCGTCGGTCAGCAGCGTTTCTATCTCCACATGCTCAGGGTACAGCGCGAGCTTGCCCGCCTCGATGCGCGACAGGTCGAGCACGTCGTTGATCAGGTTCAGCAAATGCTTGCCGGCGCGGGAAACCCGCGTCAACGGCTCGTTAAAGGCTTCGGGGCCGTCTTCGGCGACATCTTCACGCAGCATTTCGGTAATGCCGATGATCGAGTTCAGCGGGGTACGCAACTCATGGCTCATATTGGCGATGAACTGGCTCTTGAACTGGCTGTTTTGCTCGGCGATTTCCTTCGCGTTGCGCAGGGTAAACTCGAGTTGCTTGCGCGCCTCGATTTCGCCAACCGATCCCGCCATGCGATAAACCCAGCCGTCCTCGCGACGTAATCCGGCACCCCGGTGCTGCACCCAGTGATACTCCCGGTCGGGTCCCAGCATTCGATATTCGACATCGAAAAAATCGGCCCTGCCCTTGACGTGCTCGATCAGTGCTTCGCCGATTTGCTCGCGATCCTGCGGATGAATCAACGCCATCCATTCTTCCTTGCTCAAACCCTCCTTGTGCGCGGGCAGGTCGGCGATTTCGTGGAAGCGCTGCGAAACATAAATCTCGGTATTGCCCATTTCCCACTCCCACAGCGCTTCGTTGGCGCCGCTCAGGGCCAGCGCATAGCGCTCTTCGCTAAGCCGCAGCGCGTCCTCGACCCGTTTGAGCGGCGTAATGTCAAAGTAGGTCAGCATGCGCGAGCCGTCGGCGATGGCGACGCATTGGTGCAACAGGGTTTTTCCGTTGCGGGTGGTTACTTCGTGGGCATCGAAGGAACCCTGCTCAACTTCGGCAATTCTCGCTTCGACGTATTCCTGCCAGCCCGTGTCAGAAGACTCAACCACGCTGTCGCCGTAATTCAGATCGAAAATATCGCGATAGGATTTAGCCTGCTCGATTTCTTCGCTACTCAGTCCCCAGATCTGGCGAAAAGCCCAGTTACAGGAACTCACATTTAGATCTTTATCGAGGAAAAGAATACCGTAATCGATGGCGTTCATTACCGCCTCGAGACTGCCCAGGGTCTCGTCTCGTTCGCCCAGCGCGCGGTCGAGCGCCTGCTCGTGCTGCTTGATTTCGGTAATGTCCGAGTATATCGCCACCGTGCCGAGGTTCTCGGCCTTGCGCTCGGTTATCCGCAGCCAGGTGCCATCCTGCAGCTGCTGAACAAACGGTCCCGGCGCATCGCGATGATGCAGCAGTCGTTTACGAAAGTACTCATCGCTGTCCATATCGGTCTCGATGCGCGATTCCATCGCGCGTCCAAGCAGGGTTTCGAAACTGCTGCCGAGGTGGCTGTCGTCGAGACCGAACAGTTCGCGGTAATGGTTATTCTGCAATACCAGCCTGTCGTCGACGTCGAACAGGCAGAAACCTTCCGAAATACTTTCAATCGCGTTATAGAGCTGCAGCCGGGCTTCGTTGATTTCGCGCAGGTTGGATTCCTCGACCTCGATTGCCGTCTTACGGAAAACTTCGAGCGCGCTGGCCATCTGCGCGATTTCGTCGTCCGCGTCATCGCTGATCCTGCCGTGCAGGTCACCGCCCGCGATCGCGGACATGTTGTCGCCGAGCAGGCGCAGGCGCCGAACGATACGCCGATCGACATACAACCAGACAATCAGCACCGAGCACAGCAACGCCAGCAGCACCACGCCGAGCATGATCATCTGCCCGTCGCGCTGCACCTTCAGCGCCTGGCTGTTGGCGCTGTCGATATCGTTCAGCGCGCCGGAGACCAGTTCGTCGACGACCTCGGTGAGCTGCAGCGACAGCACCTTGTTCCTGGCGGCAAACTGGTTGCCGCGTTCGATCAACGCCAGTTCCCGGGAGCGTTCCGACACCAGGCTCCGCGCACCGGACATGTAGCGGGCCAGCGCCTCGATTCGGGGTGAGATCGCGTTCACGGCATCGTCCGGCAAATCCCTCAACAGGACGTTAATCCGCTGCATCGAGCGCTGCAGCGGGAAGGTCAACAGTTCGAGATTGTTGATCTGCGGCTCGATCGATACCAGCAGCAGTCCGTCACGAAAGGCGCTGGTCTCGTGCTGCAGCTGCTGCAGCGGCTGCGCCGCGCGAGTCGCTGCGAGCAATTCGTCGACATCGACCGACTGCTTTCTCGCCGCGGCATTTTGCAACTGCTGTAACCTGGCCTGCGCGCGCAACAGGCGCGGCGCTATGCTGCGCTCGAAGGAAATATAATCCTGCTCCAGCTGCTTAAGCAGGTCTTCCTTATTCGCCACCAGCCGCAGGGTTTCTCCGACGATGGCGTCGATTTCATCGAGATTATTCTGCAGGGTCGCCACCGCGGGCGACAGCTTCTCGAAATCGGGCGAATCGAGCGTATTACGCAACCGCGTTACCAGGCGATTCAGCTCGGCGGTTTCAATGTCCAGTTGATCGCGCACGCTGGATTTTTCGACTTCGTTGCTGGCGTTTAACAGGCGCGGCGCGGTGGCGACGATTCGCTCCACCGAACGCGCCAGTTCGCTGGCCGAAACCGCACCCGGCACCCGTTGCGTGGTTATCAGCTGTAACACCTTACCCACTTCGTTGAACGAGTAACTGGCCGCCAGCGCGGCGACGATGGCGAAGCCGCTGACCAGAGTAAAGGCGAGCAGCAGGCGAATACGTAAGCTGGAGAGCTGGATTTTCATCGGCTGCGATTAAGCCGCTTCATTGCCTGACCGGCTTGCCCTGCTGCCAGCGGTACCAGGCATAGGCGTGCTGCACCAGATCGCCCTTGTGATCGAAGGAGATCTTGCCAAGCACCGTATCGAACTCCGTTTGGCGCATGACTCCGGCCACGGCTTCACGATCGAACTTGCCGGCCTTTTCGACCGCCGCCGCCCACACCTGTATGGCGGCATAGGTGTGCAGGGTATAGCCTTCTGGTTCGTATCCGTCGGCGCGAAAACGCTCTACCAGCGATCGGGCTTCCGGCCTGGTGCGCGGATCTATGTCGAAGGTGAACACCGAGCCGATGCCTGCATCTCCGGCCACCAGCCAGAAGTCCGAGTTGTGCAGCGCGTCACCCGATACCAGCTGAAAATCAATTTGCGCGTCCCGCGCCTGGCGCACGATCAGGGCAGATTCCGCGCTGTAGCCGCCGATGTATAAAACCTCGACCTGGCGGCGCCTGATTTCATCGAGCAGATCGCCGTAATCGAGTTTGCCGGGTTCGAAGGCCTTGAACAGTACCTCGCTGACGCCCGCTTCGTTGAGCTTGTCACGCGTGAGCCGGGCCAGTCCCTGCCCATAGGTGGAGTTGTCGTGGATAATGCCAATCGCCTTCCCCTCCCAGGCGCGCTGAAGGTATTCGCTTGCCAGCAGCGCCTGGATATCGTCGCGACCGCAAACCCTGAAAAAATTATCGAAACCGCGTTCGGTCAGTTCAGGATTGGTTGACGAGGGGGTAATCTGGATGATCCCGGCGTCGGCATAGATCGGCGCCGCTGCGCGGGTCATGTCGGAGGCGCGGTGCCCCACCACCAGTAAAACACCGTCGGAGACCAGTTTGTTGGCCACCGCCTTCGCCTGTTGCGGATCGCTGGCGTCGTCACCGACCACCAGCTTCAGCGGCTCGCCGAGGACGCCGCCGGCGGCATTGAGATCGGCCACGGCCTGTTCGGCGCCGCGCTCGAACTGCTGCCCCGACCATGCTCTCGGCCCGGTCATCGGCCCGGCGAATCCAACCAGGATTTCGGCCCGCGCCGGAACCAGGCAGGTCAGCAGAAAAAACAGAAGATATATCCTCGCGTAGCTGATAATCAAACTCCTCCCCAAGCGTCTGACCAAACCCGGAATGCAGGTGAACCACAGGTTTTATGAACTCAGATGCTAACGGTGTTAGCCCCATGAAACAAGTACTTATGGCCGGTCCGGGCGTCGGCCGCCGGCGCTTCGCGCCCGCGAAAACAGCCT
>CALJQI010000430.1 GCA_937980285.1 uncultured Gammaproteobacteria bacterium
AACCTGCGGCGAAATCAGGTGCTTGAGCACGCGCCGCGCCGTCGTCAGGCTGGACTGCAGCACCAGGTTTGCCTCGACCCGGTCGAAGGCGATCTGGTTTTCATGGTCGTTCTGGCGGACGATGGTAAAGGCGTCGGGCTTGAGCGCGCGCACGCTCATCAGGATGCTCAGGTTGACGTGATCGTCGTCGGTGCCGGCGACGACACCGGCGGCGTGATCGAGGCCGGCGGCGATCAGCGATTCGCGGTTGGCCTGGTCGTTGATGATGCGCGCGGCGCCCTCGATCCTTTCGATCTTGGGATCGATGATTACCGGCTTGATCCCGTTTTGCACGAAATGGCGATACATCCAGCGGCCCATTCGGCCATAGCCGCAGATAATCCAGTCGCCGGTAGGCACCGCGATCGGCTTGCCCAGTTTCACGCCCGGGCTGTGCACCAGGCAGGCGTTGAGGTTGTGCAGCCGCGGCGCGGTAATCGCCATGCTCAACAGTTGCGCGAAAATCTCGAACGGGTTGATGATAGTGATGTAGCCCAGCGAATTCAGTTGCTCGATATGTTTTTTAGAGCTCGAGCGGCAAAGGATATGGATATCCGGATTGAGCAGGCGCGTCATCGTCGATATGCGCGCATTGATCTCTTCGTTGACGGTTAGAATCACCAGCGCCCTGCAATTGGGCATTTGTACGCCGGCGTCGATCAGGTGTTTGGGCACCGCCGGGTCTGCGCACAGCCCGGGCATGTCGAGGTGATAGTCGCGCAGGCGCAGCGCCTTGATGCGCTCGGGATCGATGTCGATGACGACCCCGCGCATCCAGTTGTCGCTGAGGCCGCGCGCCAGCAGGCTGCCGGTGTCGCCGAAGCCGCAAACGATGAAGAAGGGTTGCTGGATGGCGCGCACCGAACGCGCGAACTGATGCTCGTTGAGCGCCAGTAGAAAATGCGGGTTCTGCACCAGGCGGAAGATCGAGCCGATGGCGTAAAGCCAGGCGACGACGCCCATGTAAATGCAGACGATGGCCCACAGGCGCTGCGCGTCGGTGAATTCGGTCGGTATTTCGCCGAACCCGGTGGTGGTCGCGGTATAGGTGAAAAAGTAGAACGCGTGGAACAGGCTCATGTTCGCCGGATTGCCGTCGGCGTCCTGTCCGGGGATCAGGGCCATGCCGATGATGCCGATGGCGTAGACCACGATGAGCGCGAAAATCGGGCCGCGCATGTAGCGCAGCACGACCATGGATACGCGGTCGAGATCCGAGGTGGTAGCCATTGTCTGAGACTAGCGGCGTGAAATCAGCGTGTCGCCGACGACGATGACGACGGTGACGATACTGGCGATCAGCGCGCCGCCGGCGAGCGAGACGATGTTGGCCATGGACTCCGGGCCCGGGCCCGAGGCGGTTTCGTTCTCGGCGATGATCCACACCACGCGCGCGGCGATCAGCAACACGTCGACCACCAGGCTGCTGGCCAGCAGCAGCGCGCCGACCTGCGAGCGGTCGCCGAGTTTCAGCCCGGTGGCGATCAGGTTGATGAGGATGGCGATGGTCAGCATCCACACGCTGTGGTGGCTGGCGTTGTCGAGGTCGCCCATGACGAAGGCGAAGGTGAAGGTAAGCGCCAGTATAATAACAAACCCAAAAACGACGCGTTCCAGGTTCATATCCATACCTCTCTTTGGTGTTGCTGTGGCAACAAGAATACGCCGATGCGGCCGCCGCGTCACCTGCCCGCAAAACAGTCGATTTATCCGTCGCGGCTAGTATCATGTTCGCCATCTTCATTTCCATTTCAGCTTGAGTCCGAACATGAGCGATGATTTTCCGTCGATCGTCGACGCCGAGACCCAGCGCGGCATCCAGGCTTACCGCGTCGGGCAGGTTCGACGGCGACTGCTCGAGGCCGATTGCGCGGCGATCGTGCTGTTCGACCCGGTACATATCCGCTATGCCACCGGCACGCGCAACATGCAGGTCTGGAGCATGCACAATATTTGCCGCTACGCGGTGCTGTTCGCCAGCGGCGAGACGGTGCTGTTCGAGCTGCCGAGCTCGGCGCATCTGTCGCGCGGGTTGGTCGACGACATTCGTCCCGCGTTGACCACCGATTTCATGGCGGTAGGCCCACGCGGCAGCGAGATGGGACGGCGCTGGGCTGCGTCGATGATTTCGCTATTGCGCGAAAAGGGCATAGCGCAGAACCGGCTCGCTATCGACCGCGCCGACCTCACGCTGGTGCTGGAAAGCCAGCGCCAGTCGCTGCAGCTGGTCGAAGGCCAGTCGATCATGGAAAAGGCGCGCGCGGTCAAATCGCTCGACGAAGTCGAGGTCCTGCGTCGTTCGTTGCAAACCTGCGAACAAAGCGTCGCCGCGATGCGCGAAAAGCTGCAACCCGGCTTGCGCGAATCCGACGCGCTGGCGATGCTGATCGACGGCAGTATCCAGCGCGGCGGCGAGTATCCCGAAACCCGCCTGCTCAGCACCGGGCCGCGCACCAATCCCTGGTTCCAGGAAACCTCGGATCGCGTCATCGAAAACGGCGACATGATCGCCTTCGACACCGACCTGATCGGACCGATGGGTTATTACAACGATATATCGCGCAGCTGGGTAGTCGGCGACGTCAGGCCCGACGACAGGCAGCGGCGGCTGTACGAACTCGCCTACGCGCAGATGCAGCACAATACCGAGCTGCTGAAACCGGGCATCGGATTTCTCGAGTATTCGGACAAGGCTTACCAGTTGCCGGATGAATGCATTGCCAACCGCTATGCCGATGTCGCCCACGGCTGCGGCCTCGGTGTCGAGTACCCGTTCATCTGGTACCGCGAAGACGAGGAATGGGGTGCCTACGACGGCCTGTTCGAGGAGAACATGGTGGTCTGCATCGAATGCTATGTCGGCGAGCTCGGCGGCCGCGAGGGCGTCAAGCTGGAACAACCGGTGTGGCTCAGCGCCGACGGACCGGTGCTGTTGTCGGACTATCCCTTCGAGCTGGATTACCTGTAAATTGGCGCCGCTGGTTAGCCGGCTCTCGAGGTATCGGGCGCCCAGCCTGCCAATTGCTCAAGGAATGACGCTTACGGAAGAAATTTCCGAGAAACCGTCGATATTGCAACTTCCGGTAACATAGACGCTCAGCCGAAGATTCGATTTTATTCCCTCGAGCAGCAGGTTAAACATTTTATCCGAGCCGCGCGAGCCGTAGTCCTGGTAAAACCAGCTTTCGTCCTTACAGCCGCTCGGGTTTGATTTAACCGGCAGTCTGAATTTGTAATAGTGATGGCTGGTCGGAACCAGCTCGGCGACGGTCGCGTAATCTGTCCATCCGGCTCTGGAATGAGCAACTTGTGAAAAGAGTATTGCGGCCGCCGCGGTGATGGTTAAAGTCCGTCTTTTCATTTCTGCTCCAGGTCTTTGCCTTTTATCTTTAGCCAGGACGGCATCAAAAATCACCGGCCTGGCTCTCTCTTCCTTCTCGCTGGTCTATATTGTCGCCGAATCAGGGCATTCGATAAACCGGGTAAGCCAAAGGCTGTCCTGGCAATGCTATTGGCCCAGGCTGTTCAGCAGTCGCAAGTTATACAGCGCAGAGGCATTGCCTGGCGACTGTTCCAGCAAATCGTTGAGAATTTCCCTGGCGAGGCTGTACTTTTTTAGCTGGATTAACGTGCTGGCATAATTTTGCAACAGGGAAATGTTCGTTCGATCGAACAGGTAGGCGCGACTGAAATATTTTTCAGCCTCGTGGTATCGATGCGTAAAAGCGTAGGCGTTGGCCAGCAGGTATAGCGCGTACTTGTCATCGGGGCCCAGCTTCAGGGCTGTTAACAATGGCTGAATTGCGGCCTGGTACTGCTTATGTTCCATGCGCGCCTGCGCCAGGTAGATGAACCCGCGCGGGATATTAGGAGCTGATTGGGTGATGTGGCTATAAAGCGTTTCCCGAGTGTTCCATACATAAGTCATCTGATGTGACTGGTATGTGAAATAAGCGGTTAATCCCGCCATTGCCAGCAAAATCGTCATGCGTAGTTTTTGCAACTGGTTTGACAGGATTATACTCGCCAGCAGGATCGGCAGTATGGCGAGGGTCAATAAAAAATAATGATCGTAATGGACAATGAAGACGGGAAAGCCATGGCGAAGCGGCATGATGTTCAGGTACGGGATAAGCACGATCAATGCCGCTAGAGCGCCGAACAAGGCCTGGTATAAACGCCGGCGCCACAGGTAGGCGAGCGTGACCAGGCAAATCAGCGTTGGAAGCCATTCGTGATTGGTGATTAGCTTCGTTGGCCTGGCTATCTCGTACTCGAAGGAAAGATTTGTCGGCATCAGCAGGTGCGAGGCGAATGTATAAAAAGTCCTGACGATTGTGCTGATCCAGATGCTGAAGTCCTGCCCCACCTGGCTTGCGTCCGCCACGTGCTGCATGGCGATATAGAATTGATAGCCGAATATGGGCCAGGATGCCGCGCTAATCGCGGCCAGGTGCCCGTAGCGTATGCTTTTGTGTTCTATTTGTTGCCTGTAAATGAACTCGTAGGCGGCAAACACAAGCGGCAAAATAAACGCGCTTCCCTTGGATAACTGGGCCATTGCGACGTAAGCGCAGGTTAATGCCAGGCTGTATTTTCCAAACAACCGGGCGCTATAGGCATGAAGCGCCAGCACGCTGAATAATGCATATAGCAGTTCCTTTCTGCTGGATATGGAGGCGACGCTTTCAACATTCAGCGGGTGTGTGACACAGGCGCAGACTATGGCTAACAGGAAGAGTGAGTTATTGTGGTTTTGCCTGCCTGCTTCGTTGCCTGGCTGGAATCGCAGGGCCAGTTTCCAGGCGGCCAGCGCGAGCACGAACATCAAAACAATATTCGTCAGTCGATAACCTTTAGGATTGGAGCCCCATACCTGCTTCTCCAGGATAAAAGTCAGGTTGGTCAGAGGGGTATACAGTTTGCCGATGGTATGCTCGAGCTGATGTACATAGCCCGTGTCGTCACCGTTGAATTCAGCCGGCCCGGTCAGAAGGGGCAGGTAAATCGAAAACACCAGTATCAGTAAGATTGCCGAGGCGGCAAACCAGTGCATCGATGGCGAATTTCGAATTCTGTTTTCTCCATCGGCAGGCGATTCGCTCGCCGCCAGGCCATGCGCCTTCATTCGCGCCCACCCGTTGTGTCTGCCGCTCCGGCAATTTCACAGATGCGCTCGTTTGTAACGGAAAAACTCACTTTAAGCTGGAAAAGGTCGCAATGATTCACGGATTATAACCCAGCCAAATGCATCGAGGTCTGCCTGTGATCTTCTGACATAGGCCTGTAGTTGCTTTCGAGAGACGGCTTTTGACTGGTCTTATCCTCTGTGAAGGATCCTGCAAGCGTTTCCTGTCTCTGGTTTCAGCAGTATTTCCATTGTGCACTGGTAGTGGTGTCGCGGGGAGCCTAGTGTGACTTGACGTAATCGATGACCTGGTCGCGCTCGGATAGCACCAGGAACAGGCCCAGGTCGTCGGCCTGCATTTCGGCGATCGCGAGCTTGACGCCGGCGAGCGGAGATTCGGCGAAAAGAATTCGCTCCGCGGGCATGCCGGCTTGCAGGCAGGCCTGCTTCATGATTTCGCTGACTTCACCGGGTTGACGGCCGCGCAGGTAATCCTCGAGTTCGACGATGACCACGTGGTCGGGTTCGATCGAGCAGACGCCCTCGGCGATGGCGGCGATTTCGTCGTCGGAGCGATCGCCGGCGGAACCGAACAGCGCCCACTTGCGCCGTGCCGCCATGCTGCCGACGGTGTCGGTCACGGCCGCGACGCTGTGCGCATTGTGGGCAAAGTCGACGATAACACGCGCCGAATTGGCCAGCGTAAAGCTGTTGAGCCGGCCCGGGTTGTCTGAATCGTCGCTGTTAAAACGGCATAGCCCGTCGCGCATCTGCTGGCTGCTGTAGCCCAATGCGCCGGCGACCGCGATCGCGCCGAGGGCGTTGCGTACGTTGTGCGCCGCGGCGCCGTTGAGAGTCATCGGAATGTCGGCTATGGCGCAGACCTGGTCGAATCCCTCGCCGTCGAACAAAACGAGAAATCCGTTTTCGCTGAAACAGCAGCAGCGCCCAAGTTCGATTTGCTGCTGGATTTTCGGCTTCGAACGGTCGAGGCTGAACCAGCACAAATGCTGTCCCGGTTCGTCCGCCAGGAACTCGACGATGCCGTCATCGTCGGCATTGACCACCAGGGTCGCGTCCCGCGTCAGCGCCTTCGACACCGTGAACTTGGTCTCGGTCAGCGCCTTCAGGGTGTTGACGCCGTACTGGCCGAGGTGATCGCTGGCGACGTTGGTCACCAGCGCCGCGCTGGCGCGCCGCAGCGGCAGCCCGCGCCGCAGGATGCCGCCGCGCGCGACCTCGAGGAAAGCGACTTCGAGGCGCGGGTCGCGCAGTAACAGGCGCGCGCCGCCCGGTCCGGAATAGTCGCCGCGGTCGAGCAGGTCATCGCCGACGCGCACGAAATCGGTCGAGGTGACGCCGGAGGTTTGCCCGGCCGCGCGCGCGATGCCGTCGAGCAGGCGTACGCTGGTCGATTTGCCGTTGGTGCCGGTAATCAACGCAACCGGAATGTCGTGAATCGCGGCCCAGTCGATCGACTCGGGCGAGGGGATTTGATCGACCGCGTAGCTGGCGCTACCCTCGCCGTGGCCGATGGAGACCAGTTCGTCGTCGGCGAGAAAGTCGACGCCGTGGCTGGCGGC
>CALJQI010000431.1 GCA_937980285.1 uncultured Gammaproteobacteria bacterium
CTCGTCCAGCGGAATCCACATGCTGCAGACCTGGCGGCCATCGACGCAATAGTAGGGCTGGTCGTGGTGCCAGGGAGTGATCTTGTCGGTACCCGGCTCCTTCACCAGTACGTGCTCGTGAAATATGCGCACGCTGTCTGATTGCATCAGGTCGGCGGCAATTTCCGCGGCCGGCGACTCGAACATGAATTGGCGGTACTCGTCGATGCGGTCCCAGTTGCAGTAATCGCCGAAGAAGCGACCGCGTTGATTCTCATCGAGATAGTCGCGCCCCCAGGGGCCGGGGTTTCGCATGTTGGTTTCGACGCCCCTGCGCAGCGATTCTATCCAGTCGTCGAAAACGCCGCGCAGCACGACCACGCCGTGGCGGCTGAAGTCTTCAATTTGTTGCGCGGATATGGCGCTCACGGGCGGCTAGCGAATCAACTGCCTTCGACGATGCACAGATCGCGATCGGCGGCTTCGCGCGCAAACGACAACGCCTCCTGGTAGGCTGGTGAGCGGTAGCAGGCCTCGGCATCCTCGACGCTGGGGAAACGTACCACCACGTTGCGCTCGCGCGCCTCGCCCTCGAGCCAGACGGTACGGGTAGCGCGCGCGAGGAACTCGCCGCCGTGGGCTTCGATAGCGCCGGTGGCGCGCCTGGCGTACTCGCCGTAGGCATCGGCATCGGTAACACGTACGTGTGCAATCCAGTAGGCGGCCATCTGCTTTCTCCTTGAAATTCGTCTGTTAACTAAAGCGATATACTAGAGCGGATGATTTAAGAAGAAAACCGATTTGTGCTTGCCGCCCGGGCGCGATGGCAATACGATCGGAGCGGCTCACAGCGTAGACAGTCTCGGCATCCATGGATCAGTCCAAAATCAAACGGCATCTGGACGCACTGGCGAAAATCGACGCCGACGTCAGGCGTGGTTTGCGGCAGGTAGCGTATCCGCCGCCGCGTATCAGGGCGCAGGGATTCGAAACCTTTCTGTCGACCATCGTTTCGCAACAGATATCGACCGAGGCGGCGGCCGCGATCATGCAGCGGGTACGAGAGCTGTTGCCGAAAATGGATGCCGCAGAAGTACTGCAACTGCCCGCAGGCGCATTGCGCGCCGCCGGCCTGTCGGAACGCAAGGTCGAATATGTCGAGGGCCTGGCGCATGCGATGACCAGCGGCCGGTTCGATCCCTTAAGCTTAAGCGAGATGGACGACCGGGCAGTGATCGAGGCGATCACATCGCTCAGGGGTTTCGGCGCCTGGAGCGCCGAGATCTACCTGATGTTTTCATTGCAGCGCAGCGATGTTTTTCCGGCCGGCGACCTGGCGCTGCGGATCGCGCTGCAAAGGTTAAAGGGCTTCGAGCAGGCGCTGGACGAAAAGCAGGCGCGCGCGGCAGTGGCATCCTGGGCGCCGTATCGCTCCGCCGGCAGTCTGTTTTTATGGCACTACTATCGCGGTGCGCCAACCTGAATCCGTTGAACAAAAACCGCTTGTCCTCGGGGCCGGCTAAATCTATATTTGCGGCTTATGAACAGGCTGATTGATCTCGAACGTTATCCGCTGCATCGGCTCGATTCGGAGGCTGGTGAAAAACTGGTGGCGCAATGCATTGCCGATCTCGATCGCAAGGGTATGTTCACCCTCGAAGGCTTCATGCGCGTTGAAGTCATCGATGCGATTTTACCGATGTTGCTGGAGCGCATCGCGCAGGAGTCTTTCACACACGCGCGCGAGCATAATATCTATTTCGATGACGGCATGACCGGCCTGCCCGCGGACCACCCGGCGCTGGCCCGTGTCAAGACCATCAACCATACTCTCTGCGGTGACCAGATTGCCGACGAGCTGCGGCAGATTTACCTGTGGCCCCGGTTAACCGAATTCCTGGCGCGGGTAATGCAAAAGCCGGCGCTGTACCCGATGGCCGATCCGCTGGCCTGCGCCAACGTCATGGGCTATTACCAGGGCGAAGGCTTGAACTGGCACTTCGATCGTTCCGAGTTCACCACCACGCTGCTGCTGCAGGCGCCCATAGAGGGCGGCGATTTCCAGTATCGCCAGGCCCTGCGCAGCGCGACCGATCCCAACTACGACGGCATCGCGCGGCTTATGCGCGGCGAGGATCCGGAAGTCGCAACGCTGAAGCTGGGCGCTGGAGACCTCAACGTCTTCAAGGGCGTGGATACCGCGCACCGGGTAACTCCGCCGGTCGGTGACCAGGCCCGTGTGATTACCGTATTCACCTATTACGAAACCCCCGGCCGCATGTTCTCCGACGAGGAAAATCTGGGATTCTACGGCCGCACCAATTGAGTCTCCTACGCGAGCGTTTGCTCTTCAAAGCAAGATCAGTCCGCTACCGCACCAATGCAGTCATTGCGAGCGTAGCGAAGCAATCTCCCAATATGGCGTAAACATTGAAAGATTGCTTCGTCGCTTCGCTCCTTTATGCCCTGCGGGTATCGCAATGACGATTCAGGGCACTTTTCAGACTGACTATAACGAACAGGTTTCGCGCAAACTTCCAACGCGGCTATTGTTGCGCGCAGCGGCCCAGAACAAAAAAGCCGCGGCTTTTGGGGCCGCGGCAAACTTGGGATGGGAATCCCTATGGAGGTAAATCAGAAATCTAGCAGCGGTATCCGAACCAGGCCAGGGTCTTGTTCGGATTGTTCTGGTCGCAGGTGCTTGACCCCATGATGGCGGCATAGGTGGCCGGGTTCAGGTAGACCATGTAGTTCGCGGGATTCATGGTTTCCGTGTACATCGCGGGGTCGGCGCCGTGCATATAAGACGCCGGGTTCATCCAGTGGGTCATGGTTTGCGGATCCATCATGACCTGGAAGGAAGCGGGGTTCATCCACGCCATCATGTTTTCCGGCTTGGTGAACTCCATGTAAAACTGCAGCTGCATGAATTGCGTGTAGCTTGCCGGGTTCAGGAATTGCATATGCATGGACTGGTGGGTTGCGGGGTTTATCCATTGCATCCAGCTCGTGGGCCTGGCGGCATTGAAAGTCATTTCGCCGGAAATGCTGGGTTGCTCGGCGGGTGCGTTGAATGCCGCCATCCAGTAGTTCGCATCGAACGGATTGACGGGACCTGTGCTAGCGCCAGCCTGGGGTGTGCCGGTGGCAGCGATTTCCGCCTGGGTTTCCGCCTGGTTTGCATTCGATGCAACGCTGATCGTGAGCAGGGCAGAGGCCGCGAGCGCTAAGAGTTTGATTTTCATGAGGATTCCTCGTCAAATTATTCGTATATACCTGGTAAGCCGCGCTCGATTATGTTGTATATAAGAATAAACTAATATACTTATGAAGTATTAGTCATATATCCCCAATGGAAGGGTTGGCGCCTAGGCCGGGCGAGGCAGGGTAAAGCGGTGAAAGCGCCAGCTCAGCAGGCAGGCGGCTACCGCCAGTCCCATTGCCAGCCCCCACCATAAACCGGCGCCGCCCATTTCGTAATGGAAAGCCAGCACCGAACCGCCGCCGATGCCGAGTATCCAGTAGCCGAAGCCGGCGATCCACAGCGGCACCAGGTTGTCCTTCATGCCTCGCAGCGCGCGCGCGGCGGCCGCCTGCAGGCCGTCGAACAGCATGAACAGGGCGGCGATCCACAGGAAGTGGGTGGCCATTTTCGACACTTCGAGGAAACCGGGATCCTGCGGTGAAATGAAAATCTGGATAATCGTCTGTGAAAACAGGATCGGCACCGCAACCAGGGTCGAAAGTAACGCGAGCACCAGCGACATGCCGAGAAAGCCCGCGCGACGCGCCTGCGGCATGTCGTCCCTGCCGATGGCGTGGGCTACCCGGATCATGGTGGCCTCGGCGAGGCCGAAAGCGATAACGAAGGGGATACCGGCCCAGGCAACGACGATTTCGTAGGCGGCGAGGGTTTTGGCGCCGATTACCCCCGACAGTATCGAGGTCGCGACGAACAGGCCGGCTTCGAGAAACGCGAGCCCCGCCACCGGCGTGCCGAGCGTCAGGATTTCGCGGCACAATGGCCAGATCGCCACCAGCCTGCCTTTGAAAACGCCATAGCCGCGAAACATCGTCTTGCGATAAACATGCAGTGCTAGCGCGACAAACATGAACCAGGAGACGATGGTGGTCGCCAGCCCGGCGCCGAACAGGCCCAGTGGCGCCAGCCCGAGGCCGCCGTAAACCAGCCACAGGGTCAGCAGGTAGTTCATGATTACCGCGACCACGGTTATCACCAGGATCGATACGGTTTGCGATAGCACCGCGACGAAGTTGCGGAATACCGAAAACCACAGCACGGGTAATACGGCGCCGCTAATGCCCTTCAGGTATCCCTGCGCAAGCTCGACCACCAGCGGGTCCTGATTGGTCGCGACCAGAACCAGGTCGAGATTCCAGATCACCGCCATCGCCGGCAGCCCGAGGCCGGTGGAGACGATCAGACCCTGGCGTACCGACTGGCCGAGTTCCTGCTTTTTGCCGGCTCCCAGCGCCTGCGCCGCCAGCACGCCGACCACCGACAGCAGCGCCATAAGCACGATCAGAACCTCGAAGGTCAGATCGCCGGCAATGCCGACCGCGGCCAGCGAATGGTAGCCGAGCTTGCCGACCACCATCTTGGTGGTGAGAAACATGGCGAATTCCGCCAGGTAAGCTGCTGACAGCGGAATCGCGATGATAAAGAACTGCTTCAGCTCATCCTTTAATGTGGTTTTGACGCGAATCATACGTGTAAGGCTGTTTCAGGAGGCGCTAATGTAGTCGATTAGGCTCTGCGGGTGTAGTGCAATCTCCGGGCGCTTGAAATGTCGCCGGCGGCCGGTTTTATTTTTGACATTAATCTACAGGCTAATAGAATGTCCTTTGGACTAATCAGGTTCATTGCAGTACATGGCATGCCGAGGTCCTGTGCTATTCGAAAATAAAACAAACTGTTAATAACAGTAATCGGCACAACATTCGAAGGAGATAATCATGAAAGTACTAGGCAAGATCGCCGTTGCATCGCTGGTCGCCACGTCATTTGGCGCGACCCCGGCATTTGCGGCAGATCAGACATTCGTAACCATTGGTACCGGCGGTGTAACCGGCGTTTACTACCCTACCGGTGGCGCCATCTGCCGCCTGGTCAACAAGGGCCGCAAAGAGCACGGCGTTCGCTGCTCGGTTGAATCCACCGGCGGCTCGGTTTACAACATCAACACTATCCGCGGTGGTGAGCTGGACATGGGCGTAGCCCAGTCCGACTGGCAGTACCATGCCTATAACGGCACCGGCAAGCAGGCGTTTATCGATGCAGGTCCCTACAAAGAGCTGCGAGCCGTTTTCTCGGTACACCCTGAACCGATCAGCATCGTTGCGCGTAAGGACGCCGGCATCAAGCACATCAGCGATCTGAAAGGTAAGCGAGTCAACATCGGCAACCCGGGCTCAGGTACTGAAGCGACCTGGAACGTAGTATGGGAAGCTATGGGTATGACCAACAAGGACCTCAAGCTGGCGGCACAGATGAAATCATCTGAAACTCCGGGTGCACTGTGCGACAACAAGATCGATGCTTTCTTCTGGCTGGTCGGTAACCCGGCGGCGTTGAACAAGGAAGCCACCACCACCTGCGAAGCCAATTTCGTCGCCGTTGACGGTCCTGCTGTCGATAAACTGGTCAACAAGTTTCCTTTCTATGGAACTACCGTCATTCCCGGCGGCATGTATCGCGGCAACGATGAGGACATCCCGACCTTCGGCGTACTGGCGACTTTCGTTTCGTCTACCGCTACTTCGGCAGACACCATCTACGCGGTCGTCAAGAGCGTTTTCGAAGACTTCGAGGCGTTCAAGAAACTGCACCCGGCATTTGGTCACCTGACCGAAAAGGACATGGTTACCAAGGGTATCTCCGCACCACTTCATGAAGGTGCGATGCGCTACTACAAGGAACGCGGCTGGATGTAATCCACGGCGTAAACAAGGGGGCTTTAAGCCCCCTTGTTTATTTAACTCAGGTCAGTCTGGATTTTCTGGCTTGAGTTAAGTAAACAGACTTATAACAAGCAGTAAAAAAACAATATCCAGGAAAGAGGGGGGACCGCAATGGTCGAACAAACAGAGAAGTCGCAAGCCACCGAAGCAGAACTGGAGGAGATGATCGCAGCCACCGATACCGGTGCGCGCAGTCCCGCGGGCGGTGTCGGCAAGCTGATGTTGATAGTTGCCTTCTGCTGGTCGGTGTTCCAGCTGTGGATTGCTTCCCCGCTGCCTTATCTCGAGTTCTTTTCTTCCTGGCTGCCGGTACTGAATAATACCGACACCCGCTCGATTCACCTGGCCTTCGCGGTTTCACTGGCCTTCCTGGCTTACCCCGCTTTGAAGAGTTCGCCACGGCATGTCATTCCGTTTCAGGACTGGATCCTGGCGGGACTGGGTATCTGCTGCACC
>CALJQI010000432.1 GCA_937980285.1 uncultured Gammaproteobacteria bacterium
TTCAACGCCCATGAACCGAAGTCGACCAGGCCGAGGTCCTGGCCGAAGCGACAGATTTCATCATAAACTTTCACCAGGTCGCTGGAGGCCAGGTGTATTTCCCAGCCGAGCTCGCCAACGTATGAAACCCGCATCGCCGTGGTTTCGCAGCCCGCGATCTGAATCTCGGCCACCGACATCCACGGCATGCTGTCGCTCGACAGGTCGTAATCGGTCAGCTGGGTCAGCAAGGCCCTCGATTGCGGTCCCATTACCAGCAGGGCGGCGTCGTGCCGGTAGCCGCGATTCAGGCTGATCGATCCATCGGCGGGTAGCGCGGCGTTTAGCCAGTCGTAATCGCGCAAATCGGCGAGGGTCGGTCCACAGAGCAGATAACGATCGTCCTCGAGTCGCGCGATTGTCGCCTCGCTCCAGATCTTGCCGCGCGGCGTTAACAGGTAAGACAGCTTCACTCGCCCCGGTTGTGGCAATCTGCCGCAAAACAGGCGATCGAGATAAGCGCTTGCCGCGGGTCCGCTTACCTCGTATTTGCTAAACCCGCCATGGTCCATGACGCCGACCCGGTCGCGTACCGATTCGCACTCCAGTCTGACCGCAGCCTGCCAGGGTTCGTGATGTCGAAAGCTCAAGGCCCCGGGATCGTTGCTATCGTTCAGATCGAACCAGAAAGCGCGTTCCCAGCCGCCAATCTGTCCGAAGATGGCACCTTTACTTTTCAGCCTCGGGTAAAGCGGTGTTGTCTGCAGCGGCCGTCCGGAATGGATGATCCGATGTGGAAACGGGATTGCGTACTGCAGATCGTAGAGTTCGACGATGCGCTGTCGCGCATATTCGGTTGTCGCCCAGTCGCCGAAGCGGCGCGGGTCCCAGGCCGAGTAATCCCACTCGGTTTCACCCTCGCTAATCCATTCGCTAATCGCCTTGCCGACCGCCGCCGAGTGCGTGATTCCGATCTGAATTCCGCAGGCGTGATAAAAGTTAGGCAATCCGCTGGCAGGGCCGCATAGCGGCAGTGCATCGGGGGAGTAGCCGATAGGTCCGTTGACGAAGCGTTGAATCCCGGCCTCGCCTAGCAGCGGCACATGCTCGATAGCCTGTTCGATCAGGTCGACGATGTCGTCGACCGCATCGTCGAACAGCGAATGCGCGAATTGTTCGGGAATGCCGTCGGCGAAGGCCAGGCGGCCGGGATGGCCGTAGGAGCCGAACAACAGGCTGGCGCCCTCTCGGCGCAGGTAAAAACGAATGTCGGGATCACGCACCAGCGGGAACAGAGCGCTGTCCTGTTGCAATTGGTCGAGCGCATCGGTCACCAGGTACTGATGTTCGAGCACCGCTACCGGCAGTTGCTGGCCCAGCATGCTGCCGATTTCGGCGCCGTAAAAGCCGGTCGCGTTGACCACGATTTCACAGCAGACCTCGCCGTTGTCGGTCAATATTCGCCATTCGCCATCGTGCTTGCGGCTGATACCGGTTACGCGGGTAAAACGCGCCACCTCGGCGCCGCAGTCACGCGCGCCCTTGACCAGCGCCTGGGTGAGCTGGCTCGGATCGATATCACCTTCGTAGGGATCGTGGATACCGCCGATGACCGACTCGCCGGCGCGATAGTGTGGATGCATGGCCTCCATTTCCGCGGGCGACAGCATTGCAAGCTCGAAACCCGCCGACTTAGACACGCCGACCAGGTGATTGAACAGGTCCATGCGATCGCGCGTATGCGCCGGCCAGAACGCGCCGGTATGGCGATAGGTTATGGGCGAGCCGACCTCCTCGGCGAGATTCTTGTACAGGCGCCAGGCGTAGTTGCCGGCGCGCATGCCGAGCCAGCTGTTGGCGTAGGTTGGTATGTTGCCGGCCGCGTGCCAGGTCGAGCCGGAAGTAAGCTCGTCTTTTTCGATCAGCAGGCAATCGCCGATGCCGGCCCGGGTCAGGTGATACAGGCAGGCTGCGCCAACCGCGCCGCCGCCGATAACCACCACGCGTGCGCTAGAGCGCATGGTTTATTGCCATTGCTATGCTTCGTCCAGCAAGCGGCCGAAACCGGGCACCGAGTCATTGATACCGAGCGCGCGCAGGGTTTGCCAGTAAACCGCCGCGTTACAGGCGACGATGGTCTTGCCGGTTTCCCGTTCGAGTTCCTCGATCAGGCCGACCATCGGCAACGCGGTGCCGATTTGCGCGATCGCGTCGCAGTCGGTCGCCGCCAGCTGGCGCGCCAGGTCACGGATCTGGTCGAGCGGGGTTTCGCAAATCTGCGGTAGGCTGGGTGCCTCGGTACCCTTGATCGCGGCGACCTCGAAGCCGCCGGCCTCGATATTGGCCTTGACGACCTGGTCGATATCGGCGTTAAACGGAGTCAGTACGGCGATGCGTTTAGCGCGCAGGGCGTGTAATCCTTTCTGCGTCGCGATCGACGCGTTGCACACCGGTATGCCGATGCGATCCTGCAGCTCATCGCAGACGGATTTCAGTTTCTCCACGCCGCCGGGTCCCGCATCGGTGGTCAGGCCGATGGCGAGCGCGAGCGGATTGGCATCCATCAGTTTTTCCGCCTCGCCGAACAAGTCGTCGGAAATGCGCTCGCCGCCGAGGCGGAAGCGCTGCATCTGGTTGCTGATGCCCGACGGTCGCAGCCGTTCGAGCTCCGGCTGCACAACGGTGTTCATCGCCGGCGTCATCACGCCGATGATAGCGCGAGGTGCGAGAGTGTCGCTCATGATAGTTGCTCCTGTAAGTAACGGTTCAGACCGCGTTGCGCGTCGCGGTAAATCATATCGCCGACGATTGCTTCGAGTTCGGCCGCGTCCGCCGGATCGCAATCGAATTCGCCCTGCCAGATGCCGAGCGTCTTGTCGCCATCGGTAATTTCGATGAAGCGATGGGTGGAGATATAGTTACTGCAGGCCAGCGGGCTTTCGATGATGTCGTAAGTATAGAAATGCTCGATATCGGAGTGGGCCAGCAGGGTTTCGCGAAAGCGCGAGCCGTCGGCGATGTCGAGCGC
>CALJQI010000433.1 GCA_937980285.1 uncultured Gammaproteobacteria bacterium
GGCCAATCCGCAACAGTATCGTTTTGACGGCAAACAAACCTTGCGTATTAGTTGCCAAAATGTTGAACTTGAATCACGTTTCAACCAGGTGGAATCCCTGCTCAAAAAATTCGTATGAACTATCGATACCTGACCTTGCTAGCCCTCGCCGCATGGCTTCCCGGCCCGCTGCCGGCGCAATCCGACAGCGCTGACGAAGCCACGCCGATGTACGATGTCGAAGTGGTGATTTTCAAAAACGTCAAGGCGCCTAAAAGCCGTGAGTACATCCTGCCGGTAAGCTCACCCAACCGCGATGACAAGATGCTCGACCTGTCTTCCGCCAGCAGCCTCGCGGCCGCAGCCAGGTTAGGCTATACCCGCTTGCCTAAGGACGAACTCCGATTGCTCGAAACCGTTGCCAAACTGAAGGAATCGCCCCGTTACGAAATGCTTTCGCATGTCGCCTGGCGTCAACCCGGCGTGGAGCGCGAAAAGGCGTTGCCGATCTGGCTCAGGGGCGGCCGTATCTATGGCAGCGAATACACTTCGATCGACAATCAGATCGAATTTCTGGAGAGTATCCCGCGAATCGAAGGCGCGGAGACGGGCGGCAATAAGAATTTTGCCTTCGACGAACAGACCCTGGAAGCGCTGGAGTTACAGATGCTCGAGCAGCAGGCCTTGCGCGTGCACCAGGGTTTGTATGAATTCGAGGGCAAGATTACCGTCGCCCTGTCGCGTTACCTGCATGTTTTCACCGACCTGGTTTTCAGGCGCCCGCGCCTGTCGGTCGACCCGGTGACGAGCAATACGCCGCAAGACCAGTACCTGGCGGCCTATGCCGCGGACACCCGTATCCTGAACAATCACAGCCTCAGGGAGCACCGCCGCATGCGCAGTAAAAACCTGCACTATCTCGACAATCCCGAGTTCGCGATGTTAATCCTGATTACGCCCTACGAGGCGCCGCAGGAAACCGCGCCGCCCGAAACGGAAACAACCCCTCCCGCAAGCGAGTAATTGCGATTACCCCGAGCGTTCAGTAGCTGCGCCTGCGCGGCACTTCGTAACCGCCGCCCGAGAAGGCAAATGGCGTGGTCCTGCCGACCAGCTCTTCGATTAGCGCCAGTTCGGTATCGGTATGATTGATGAATGGCGCGGCAACGATCAGCTCGCCGTTAGCGGCCGAGGGCAGCACGTACAGCGGCTGGTCGTGGTGTTTCGAGATCACGTCGCGGCCGATAGCGGGATCGGCGCTGGCGACGATTCGCGTTTGCCCGTAACAGGTACAGACGTAGGAACGATCGGCCTCGGCCTCGACATAGATTCCGGTGCCGCGTATGCCGATGGTTGCGGTCGAGGTGGTAATCGTATGCGGTTTTTCCCGGCGGCCGAAGACCGACAGTAGCCTGCCAGACAGCAGTCGCATGCTGTCGATGATCAAACCGGCATCCGTTTTCATCTGGATCTCGCTATTGCTGCGCAAAATAAAGGCGTCGCTGGCGACGACGAAGATGACCTGGCTATTACGTCCGGTTTTGACGATCGAGCCCGGCCCGATAGAGGTATTGATATCAGCCGGCTTGCCATCGACGGTAACCTCTCCCTGCAATCGATAAATGGAGCGCCCCGGCGGCAATTTATCGGGGATGTCGCCACGCGCGTGGCCGGCCTGAAACAGGCTCGCCAGGTTAGCCCCGGCAAACAGGCCGAGCGACAATGCAGTGAGCAGAAATTCTCGCCGCGGATCGTCAGTCTCTTTAGTCATCAAGATTTCCCGCCAGATACTGCGCCATACTTTAGTGACTTAACCTTGAAATGTAAATTGTGCACAAGCGCGGAGAAAGCTATTTTTGCAGTTGCAACTCGCGGCAAGGCTGTCAATAATGACGTCGAAAACCTTATACCATCGGGCGAAGATCGTCACAGGACTGATTCATGCTTACTCCAGCGATGAGATCGATTGTTGCATCAGCGATATTGTTGCTCTCTTTCAATCTGCATGCCCTGCCGCCGGTTTACACGCTACAGCCTGGTCTCGGCGGCACCGACATCGACAATGACACGGACAGCTATTATTACCTGACCGCGTCGATGCTGTATTCAAAGGAATTGTCTAACCACAGCCTGCTCGATCTGCAGGCCGAAATCTCGTCTTATGAATATGACGACAACGACAATCTGTCGCTGGAAGAACTGTTCCTGCAGGCGACTTACCACTATACCCCGACCGCCGGATTCCGGGTGCCGACCTACTCGATCGGCCTGCGCCACCTGGAGGAATTTCTTGCGCGCGATTCGATGGACGCATCGACCACCACGCTGATTCTGTCGATGACCTATCGCCTTAACGATCGCAGCAGCCTGCTTGGCGGTATCAAGGCCGGTACGCGGGACACCACGAAGGACTCGGACCCTGTCAGCTATTTTGTCAATTTCGATTACCGCTACCGCACGGGCTGGCTGCTGTACACGACGCTTGCTGTCGGTGAAGGCGCATTTAACGCCCGCTCCTACTGCTCCGGCGCCTATCGATCGGGCCAGGATAGCTGGAACTGGAACAGCTGGTCAGATGACTGCGACAATACCTTTATTACGCTTGGCGCAAGTCACGCCATCAACGCCTTCAACAGCCTCGACCTGTCGTTCGGCTACCATGAATACGATACTTCTTCCGGCGATGTAACCGGCAACGTTTACTCGGTGGATTTCTTCCACCGTTTTTAAGGTGACCCATTTAATGAAACGACTTGTACTATCAGCACTATTAATCGCTTGTATTACTATCCCGCTGGCGGCCGCCGAGACCCGGTATATTACCGACGAGTTCGAGGTCACGATGCGCAGCGGCACCAGTACCTCCAACAGTATCGTGCGCATGCTGCGTAGCGGCCAGGCGGTAACCGTACTCGAGGAAGACCTGGCATCGCAGTATTCGCTGGTTGAGACCGACGACAATAAAAAAGGTTACGTCTTGAGCCGCTTCCTGATGGAAGTTCCGGCCGCCCGCCAAAGCCTGCAGGAGCTGAGAGTCAGCTTCGACCAGCAGAGCAGCCGTATCGATTCGCAAAACGCTGAAATCTCCGAGCTCAACCAGTCGCTGGCGCAGGAAAAAAGCGATAACCAGGCGCTGAAGGCGACTCTGCGCGCCTCCGAGCAGGAGCTGGCGGAAGTACGCGGCGCCGCTCGCGATACGCTTAACATCCTCGAACAGAACAAGCGCCTGCAAACGGTACTCGACGAGTTGCGCGAGGAAAAGGCGCAGTTAACCGAAATCAACGCCGAGCTCAGCGACAGCACCAGGCTCGACTGGTTCGTACGCGGCGGCGCAGTGTCGTTGATCGCATTCGTCGTCGGTATCCTGGTGACTAGAATCCGCTGGAGAAAGCAGGACTCCTGGGGCTCTTACTGACAGCGCTGCCGGCGAGACTGTAACGCGCCTTACAGGCCCAGCGGATTGTCGATGTCGACGCCGTCCATGAAAGGCTTGAGCCGGTCGACGTTGGTGTACTGATAGATCAGGCCGACCCAGCGGCCGACGACCGCGCTGGCGGTATCCTGCCAGGTGTTTTTCAATCGCTCCAGCACCAGGTGCTCCGGAAAATCGGGTATCGCCTCATTTTTCGAGCGGCTTTTATCGACGCGATACTGGTACTCCCTGAAGACCGCGGCGCTGAACTGACTGAAGTAATCGTCCGGCATCGGCGGGTAGTGTTCGAGCTCGCCGGCGATATACAGGTTTACGTCGCGTTTGTATTCCTTCAGCAAGGACACCGTATCGTATTCGGGATGGCCCTGGAAGAACACGCTTCGAAAACCGTCGGGACTGGTGGCGAGGTGCACGCTGCCATCGTCGGCGGTGACCAGGACCTTCAGCCCGGCGGCCTCAAACTGGTCACTATAAACCGCGTTCCAGCGCGAATGGGGAACGTCGAACACGGAATTGATATCGGCCACCAGCGGGTGTTTCGGGTCGACCACATGGTGCCGATATACCCCCCATTTCTTGCGTAACTGCTTTTCCCGCTTCTGCCCGTAGCGAAAATTAAGCACGGCGTGAGTCGCCAGACAGGAGCATAAGGTCGAGGTAACGTTTTCGTGCGACCAGTCGGCCACCTCGATCAGCGAATCCCAGAAAACCTCTCCCGACAGATCAGCGCCGATGACATTGGCCCCGGTTATGATCAGGGCATCCAGTCCTTGCTGCTTTATTTGCTCGAAGCTGTCGTAATGCCGGTCGATGTGTTCGCGCGCGCCGGCCCCGCGCGGCAGGGCATCGAGGGTAAACGGATGCACGAAAAACTGCGCGATCGGGTTGCTTTCTCCGATCAGGCGCAGAAACTGGCGCTCGGTCGCCTCGAGCGCGGCGTCGGGCATCATGTTGAGCAGGCCGATATGCAGTTCGCGGATATCCTGCTGATTGGCGAGACCCGGCGTCAATACCCGCACTCCTTCCTGCTGTAACTTGGAGAAAGTGGGCAATTGGTTGTGTGCGACCAGTGGCATCAGGCATCGCCTCCCTGCTGTCTTTCTATCGCCATCTCGAGCAATTGCAGAAAATCTTCATCGTTTTCTATCCGCTCCACCTCTTCCGAGGTCACGGTGTATCCAAGGCGTGCGATTTTTTCGTATTTCGGCAGGCGCGAATGAAACAGGTGTGGAAAAACCCAGCGCGCGAACGCATCCGGGTCGATCTGCGCGGCGTATTCGAGCCCGCTTTCCTCGAAATACATTTCGAGGTGCTGCTGCAGAAAATCCGGCCGGTAATAAAGCGGCTTGGGGTCGGATACCGCGCGTTCGATCAGCACCTGTTCCTGGGCCTGGTTGGTGACCTGGATATACAGAATCAGCGTGTTTTCGACCAGGATATCCATCACGCCGGGTTCGTCGAGCTCGCACAGGCTGCCGCCGACATCGTTGACGAAATGCGAGTAACCGTAAATCTTGCGCGCCTTGTCGATGAAATGCGGGATATCGTACATCGCGTCGACCTCGGCCTGGCGATAAATCGCCTGGCGCTCGATGAACTCGCCAATCTCGACGCCGCCGAGCTCGGGATTACCCAGCTTGCCGACAAAGCTCAACACCGGGCCCAGATCGTTGACGCGAATATTGTTCTTGATATAAATCCAGTCCTTGCGCAGCAGCTCGCGCAGAAACGGCACCTTTATCGCCTGCGCCTTGAGCATATCGATGATGTGTTCGTCCAGGTAACGCGTGCCGATACGGTAATCGCCGGAATAGTGGAACCAGTTACTGCCGCGCAGCTTGGCCGACAAATAGGATTTGCCGACGCCGGACATGCCGACCAG
>CALJQI010000434.1 GCA_937980285.1 uncultured Gammaproteobacteria bacterium
GCAAGGTGTTGCGGATCGATGCGGAACATGGTCGAGCACATGCACACCATCGGCGACATGAACTGTACCGTCTTGTCCTCGCCGGCGAGCGTCTGATGCAGGCGGTTGACCAGGTTCAACTCCGTGCCCACCAGCCACTTGGTGCCCGGCTCGGCGTCGGTGATGGTTCGGATGATATATTCGGTGGAACCGACATAGTCCGACATCTGACAAACTTCGAAACTGGCCTCGGGGTGAGATATCACCTTGCCCTCGGGAAACTGCTGGCGGAAACTCTCGATTTGCTCGGGCTTGAACATCTGGTGCACCGAACAAAAACCCTTCCACAGGATCATTTTGGCGCCGCGGATCTGTTCGGCGCTCAAACCGCCCATCGGAATGTCGTAATCCCAGACAACCATTTCCTCGAGCGCAATACCCATCTTGTAGCCGGTGTTTCTGCCAAGATGCTGATCCGGGAAGAACAGCACCTTTTCACGCCTGTCGAAAGACCACTCGAGTATCTTTTGCGCATTGGTGGAAGTACAGACGATGCCTCCGTGCTGTCCGCAGAACGACTTCAGGTTGGCGTCAGAATTGATATAGGTTACAGGGGTAACGGTTTCATCCGCGTCGAGCACGCTGTTCAATTCCTTCCACGCCCGTTCCACTTTTTCGAGGTCGGCCATATCGGCCATCGAACAGCCGGCGGACAGATCGGGAATTATCGACACCTGCTCGGGACGTGAAATGATATCGGCTACTTCGGCCATGAAGTGCACGCCGCAAAAAACGATGTACTCGGCCTTCGAATCCGCGGCCTGGCGAGACAGCTTCAACGAGTCGCCGGAAAAATCGGCATGCTTGAAGACTTCGTCACGCTGGTAGTGGTGACCGAGAATGACCACGCGCTCACCGAGCGCCTGTTTGGCGCTGACGATTCTTCGATCGCAATCTTCGTCGTTCAACGACGCGTACGGTTGTAAATCAATCGCGGTGGCAGCCATGGTCAGCTCGTGTGTCAGACGAATAGAAAATTCTATCACCTGCCGATTCAGCTGCCAATCAGCGCAATGGGCTATATCAGCGCAATGATCAGCTTTCGGTTTGAGGCTTACGCAGGCGAATCGACAACTCGCGCAGCTGGCGTTCGCTCACCGCCGCCGGCGCCTGGGTCAACAGGCAGGCAGCGGTCTGCGTCTTCGGAAAGGCCATGACGTCGCGAATCGAGCTGGCGCCGGCCATCAGCATCACCATGCGATCGAGGCCGAAAGCGATGCCGCCGTGCGGCGGGCAGCCGTACTTCAGCGCGGTCAACAGAAAACCGAACTTCTCTTCGGCTTCCTGTTCATCGATGCCGAGCAGCTTGAACACGCGCTGCTGCATTTCCATATCGTGGATACGCACCGAGCCGCCGCCCAGTTCAGTGCCGTTGAGCACCATATCGTAGGCGCGCGACAGGGTGCCGCCAGGATTGGACTCGAGCGCCTGCGGATCGTCGGTAGCGGGTGCGGTAAACGGATGATGCAGCGCGTTCCAGCGATCTTCGCGCTCATCGTGCTCGAACATCGGGAATTCGACTACCCACAGGAAGCGCCAGCCCGGCTCGACCAGGCCGCGATCCTGTCCGACCTTGATGCGCAGGGCGCCGAGCGATTCGTTGACCACGCTGGCCTTGTCGGCGCCGAAAAAAATCAGGTCGCCGGTAGCGGCGCCGGTGCGCTGCAGAATCCCCTCAATGGCCTCGTCCGGCAGGAATTTGAGGATAGGCGACTGCAGGCCCTCGCGTCCCTGGGAGACGTCGTTGCATTTGATATAGGCCAGTCCCCTGGCGCCATAGCGGCCGACATAATCGGTGTAATCGTCGATCTCCTTTCGCGTCAGCTCGTTGCCGCCGGTCACACATAACGCGGCGACGCGGCCCTGTGGGTCGTTGGCTGGCCCGGAAAACACCTTGAACTCGACATCCTCGAGCAGATCGGAAATCGTCTTCAGCTCCAGGCCGATACGCAGATCGGGTTTATCGGAACCATAACGCTCCATCGCCTCGGCGTGGGACATGCGTAAAAACGGCCCGTCGACATCGACTTCGAGAACCTCGGCAAACAGTCCGCGCATCATGTCTTCCATCAGGTTCATGATGCCGTCCTCGTCGAGGAAGGAAGTTTCGATATCAAGCTGGGTGAACTCGGGCTGGCGGTCGGCGCGCAAATCTTCGTCGCGGAAGCAACGCACGATCTGGTAGTAACGATCCATGCCCGACATCATCAGCAACTGCTTGAACAACTGCGGCGACTGCGGCAAGGCGAAAAAACTGCCCGCATGAGTACGGCTCGGCACCAGGTAATCGCGCGCGCCCTCGGGCGTCGCCCTGGTCAGCATCGGGGTTTCGATATCGAGAAATTCGTGGCCTTCGAGCCAGCCACGCAGGTAGTGGGTCACGCGCGCGCGCAGCTGCATGCGATATTGCATTTCAGGCCGTCGCAAGTCGATGTAACGATAGCGCAGGCGATTGTCGTCATGCACGTCTTCTTCGTCGAGCTGAAACGGCGGGGTTTCGGAAGCGTTAAGAATTTCAAGCTTTTGCGCCAGCAGCTCGACCTCGCCGGTCGCCATTTCGGGATTCTCGGTACCCTCGGGCCGCAGCCGCAACTTGCCCTCGACCCTGAGCACAAACTCGTTGCGCAGCGTTTCGGCGTCGCTGAACATGGCAGCATCGTCGGGATCGAAAACCACCTGCAGCATGCCTTTCTTGTCGCGCAAGTCGACAAAGATGACGCCGCCGTGATCGCGACGACGATTTACCCAGCCACAGACGCTGATCTGTTGATCGATGTGTTGCTGATTGAGTTCACCACAGTAATGCGTCCGCATAATGACTGGTCCGAAAATTAAGTTTGTTTATGAAAAGCCCGCGATGGCGGGCAGGGATTCCTAGGCGGCGGCCTCTTTGCCGGAGGCGCCCTTGGCGGTAGCGGATTTACCTGGCTTGCTGTCCTTCGAGCCGGCTGCCGAACTCTTTTCGGCGCTATCCCCCTTGGACAGGTTCTTTTGTTTATCCGACTTGAAATCGGTCTCGTACCAGCCCGAGCCGCTGAGGCGAAAACCTGGCGCCGATATCTTCTTTTTCAGAGATTGCCGTTCGCAGGCGGGACAATCGCGCAACGGCGCGTCGCTCATTTTCTGCAGCTTTTCGATTTCATGCCCGCAGTCGCTGCATACGTATTCGTAAATTGGCATCGATGTCTCCGATCAAAAAGTCCCGTGAAGCCGTCCCGAGGATTACCCGGCTCACTCGAAAAGGCACGGGATTTTATAATAGTCTGGTGTATTTTCCAATAACCAGACCCCGCCAATCGCGACCAGTCGGCGATTATCTCCACCTACTTGATGTAGGACAGGTACTTACCCTCGAGATCGAAAACCAGCCACACCGAACCATAGCGGCCCGAAAAACGGGCAATCAGCACTTCATCCTCGGACTTGCCGCTGGCCTGCAGCCAGGACTGGTAGGATTCCCTGGCCTCGTAGAAATCCATGCGCTCGGAAAACAGGGTTTGCCTGGACCTGAGCGCGGTGACGAATTCCTCCCTCGGGCGATACAGCTGCATCTGAGCGTGCTCCAGCACTTTTTCTTCGATCTTGATTCGATTGATCTCGGCCAGCCTGTCCCTGTCAAGCGGCAGGTCGGCATAAATAATCGGCGGTCTTTCATCGCTGTACTTGAACAGATCCTGTTCCGATCGCAGCTTACCGCCGTACTGCTCCATGGTGCTGGAGAGCATGTATTCGTCAACCAGGACAATGGATATCGGACGCTGGTTGTAGGTCAGGTAAACACCGTAAAACAGCGCGGCAAATTGAATCAGCGCAATCGTCGCCAGGTCGAAAATTATCTCCCTGCGCGACTTCGTCAGGTCGAATATCAGGAAGGTGATAAAAGGCCCCAACACCAGGTCCACCGCCGCGACCAGTCGAATGCCCTGCCAGCCGCCATCGATCGCAAAATAGGGCTGCGGATACCAGTTGTAGTAAATTTGATAAGCCAGGTACAGGAAAACCCCCAGGCTAAGGCATAAATGAACCCCGGTTGCTTTTATCTTGGTTATCAGTAATGGTCTGGTAAATTTCATTAATGAACTTTTTGCTACAGCTTCTCGTAGCCTAATATATGGAAGAAAACACAAAAAACTTCAAGATAGAAACGACATACAACCGCATCGACCTGTTTCAGCAGGACGGGCGGCTGGAGCTGCGTAGCCAGGACAATACCCTGCAAAGCGTTATCGATTTACGCAACCCGCATCGGCTCGAGCTCAGAAACCTCGAAACCCTGATGTCGGTACTGCTATTCATTCCCGAGCCGGAACGCATCCTGATGCTGGGCACCGCGGCCGGCTCGCTGCTTCATTTCCTGCGTCATTATTATCCGCGGGCGAGTATTACCGCGCTCGATATCGATGTCGAGCTGGTCGAAAAAATGCTGCAGATGAAATTCCTGCCGCCGGCGAGCGATGGCCTGACTTACGTTTACGACGACGCATCGCGTTTCATCCTGGCCTCCGAGCAGGAGTACGACCTGATTTTGTCCGATGTTTTCACCGGCGCGCAATCTCCCGCCTGGCTACTGGAAAAAAAATACATCGGCGGATTGTACAATCGGCTAAGCGAACGCGGAGCACTGGCCTACAACCTGCTGATCGACAGCGAGCATGACTTCAAACTGTTTTATCGCGACCTGCGGCTGGTATTCGAACGCCAGACCCTGTGCCTTCCGGTCAAGGGTCTCGAAAACACGATTGCTTTCGGCATCCGCCAGCCGTTGCCGAAACGCGATATGGGCTGGTACATGCAACAGGCAATGACGCTTTCCGAACGCCTCGAGATCGATTTTCTAAAGATTTTATCTGTAATCTACAACACCAATCCGGTTAACGCGGGGGTGCTGTAGAATACAGGTCAGCTACTGGTTTTTACCGCCGCCACGACAGTTAGGCGAATCGGCGACCATCCCCTGCCGCGCCCGCCACTCGGCCGGCGTTAGCGTGTGCAGCGCGAGAGCATGTATCTGCTGTAATTCCTGCTCCAGCGTCTTGTTGACCATGCGATGACGCTTGATCAACATTTGATCGTTGAAGGTATCACTGACGATAGTGACCTTGAAATGAGACTCCGAGCCCGGCGCCACGTTGTGCATATGGCTCTCGTTTTCGACACTGAGGTAGTCGGCGTCGAACTCGCCGGCGAGTTTTTGTTCGATTGTAGCCTGTATTGACATCTGGATTTACTTTGTATGATTAGCTTTCTTTCTGCTGCACTTCGCAGATCGCCTGGGCCACGTCTTCCATGGTTTGCAGCCGGTCCTCGAGCTCGACCGCCATCATTTCCTGCACCAGCCGGCTGACGTGCTCCCCGACCTCTTCCCTGATCTCGAGCGCCGGCACCGCCTTGCCTTCGAGATGCTGGAACAGCAGGGACATGGGCTCCCCGGTATAAGGCAGCTGACCGGTGAACATGGCGTAAGCGATAATGCCGAGCGCGTAAATATCGCTGCGATGATCCGCATCGAGACCCTTGGCGCGCTCGGGCGACAGATAGGCAGGGGTGCCGATTATCGACCCGGTCCTGGTCAGGGTTGAATCGCTATTGGAGGTAGCCGAAGCGATACCAAAGTCGACGACCTTGACCAGGCCCTCGTCGTTGATCAGGATATTACTCGGCTTCAAATCCCGGTGGATTACGTCCTGGTCATGCGCCGCGGCCATACCTTTGGCAACCTGAAGCAGGATATCGAGTCCCTCGTCGACCTCGAAATGTTTTTTCTCGCGCAGGCACTCATCGATACCACGGCTCTCGAAGTACTCCATCGAGATCGCGCTCAGGTTATCCTTGCTCAACATGTCGTGGATGCGAATGACGTTGGGGTGGCTGATCTTGCGCGAATACTTGACCTCGCGCAAAAAACGCTCGAGCGACGAATCTTCCGCGGTCAACTCGGGGTGCATGAATTTCAGGATCAGCGTTTCTCCGACCATTTCGTCCTTGGCCAGCATGACCCGACCCATGGCGCCTCGACCGATTTCCTTATCGATACGGAATCGATCCAGCCACAGATCGCCCTTTTTCAGCTCTTCGATATTGTGGAACTGCGGTTGCGCGGCGGCGAGCTCTGCTACCGACACGTGCTCGGTCTTTTCGGTGTCGACGTTCTGGGTTTCGAACTTGAGCAGGCGGGTGTCGAAATAAGCCTCCTGATCGACATTGAGCGCGGGTAAATCGTACTCCTGGGTCAATCGATTGACGACTTCGCCGGCGGTATCGCGCACCGTGGCCTGCAGTTTCGGCACCTTTTGCATCAACTTGTCGCGTACCGTCCTGCCATGCCGCCGGGTGGCGAGCTTGCCGATGGTTTCGAGCGCTTCGCGCTGTACCAGCGCCTCGGGCATTCGCAGGCAGGCAAAGGCGATTTCGAGGCCTTTACTGAATCCCAGCTCACCAATCGCCCTGAGCACCGCGGGCGCCGATTCAGCGTAGGTTTCCACCACTTTCTTCAGAATGCCTATCGATTCGCGCTTGTTGGACAGGCCGATTAACTCGATCGCGCCTTCGCGCACCTGCCAGTTTTCGTGCATCGCGTTATCCCAAAGCTTCTTCAGATCGGATGGATCGCTGCTTTGTGCGGAAAACTTCTGCGCCTGCTCGCGGATGAATTCGTTATCATGCTCGGTCAAACCTTCCGCGGCCGCGTAAAGCTTGTCGTTACCAAATCTCTGCAGGCACTTCAGCGCCTGTTCCTTACCCCACCACTCCTGCTGACTGAGCAGGTTCAAAAACTTTTCCAGCCCTGCCGGGGTAACGTACTTGACGAATAACTTGATAAAAATTTCGCGAACTTCATCCGACTTGCCGCAAGTCCATGGCGCCAGTTTCGGCACCAGTTCCTCATCGGCCTGCAACTGCAGAATTTCGAGCGCCATCTCGCCCTCCACCTGGGACATGGATTCGACAAATGGCAGCAAAACCGAAGCGTCAAACCTGACCGGCAGATTTTTCAGGGCTTTCAGGGCTTCGATAACAACCGTCCTGTTGTCATCGGTTAGAAACCTGGCAATCAACTGCGCCACCGCCGGCTGCTCTACCCGGGAAAAATAGCGCAGCAACATGATCTTGATCGACGGGCTGCCGATTGCATCGGGCTCGATGCGCAACAGGTCTAGATCGAGCGGTACCTGCGATTGCTCCGCCAGCTTGAGCAATTGCTCGGCGTGAGATTTTTCGAGCTTGAGCGCATTGACAATAATCTGCTCGGGCTTCAGCTTGTCTCGCTGACCCGCGAGAACCTCGATTATCTCAGTCTTGGAAACGTCGGATTCATGCAGTTTTTTGAACAGCTTGCTGGGATTGACCTGGTCCGTTTTGGCCAGAATCGAGGCCGCGGTAACGCGAATATTGGTATGGTCGTTGTCGAGGCTGTTGAGAAACAACTCCTCGCTGCCCGACTCGACGTTTTCCAGGCAGATCTCGATCAACATAGCCTGGTGCAGGCCGGAAGTTTCCGGGATTACCTGGATTAAATGCTCCAGCGAGTCCTTCGAAGACTGGCGCAGTTTCTCGATTAGCTTGATGCCCTTCGGGCTTTCCAGATCGTCACAATCGAGAAACTGCTTCAGCGTTCTTTTGTAAAGAATGGAGCCTAAAACTGCCATATTATTATCATTCTGACATTAATCCTGCACGCAAGCTGTCGTTCTACAGGATTATAGCCGCAAAATGAACGAAAAAGACTAGCAGCTACCTATTTTATGCGCACCAGTTCTCAGTGAAGCCGCTGTTTGACAAAACTGAAGCGCCGGCCATCGTCGATATCGACCGAAATACGGTCACCGGCTTCGAATTCGCCAGCCAGAATAGACATCGCCACCGGGTTTTCGATCGCCTGCTGAATTTCCCGTTTCAGCGGGCGCGCACCGTAAACCGGATCGAATCCCAGCTCACCGAGGACATCCATCGCCGCGTCGCTGATCGAAATCGCCATCTCCTTTTCTTTCAGCCGCGCGCTCAAGGATTGCAGCTGGATTTGCGCGATGGCGCGAATCTGCTCCTGCGTCAGCGGATGGAAGACCACGGTTTCATCGATACGGTTAATGAACTCGGGCCTGAAATGACGCCCCACCTGCTCCATCACCGCGCGCTTGATTTCGTCGTAATGCTGCTCGCCGGCATGCGCCTGAATTTCGGTCGATCCCAGGTTGGAGGTCATCACGATCACACAGTTGCGGAAATCGACGGTACGACCCTGGCCATCGGTAAGCCGGCCGTCATCCAGCACCTGCAGCAGGATATTGAAAACGTCCGGGTGCGCCTTTTCGACTTCATCGAGCAGGATGACCGAGTAAGGACGGCGCCTGACCGCCTCGGTCAGGTACCCGCCCTGCTCATAGCCGACATACCCCGGCGGGGCGCCGACCAGCCTTGCGACACTGTGCTTTTCCATGAACTCCGACATGTCGATGCGGATCATTGCGTCTTCGGTATCGAACAGGAAGCTGGTCAGGGCCTTGGTCAGCTCGGTCTTGCCTACGCCGGTGGGGCCGAGGAAGAGGAAAGACCCGTTGGGACGCGCGGGGTCGGACAGCCCAGCGCGCGAACGCCTGATAGCATCGGAAACCGCCTTCACCGCCTCGCCCTGGCCAACCACGCGCTCGCTCAGCTGGGCTTCCATATCGAGCAGTTTCTCGCGCTCCGATTCAAGCATCTTGGAAACCGGAATTCCGGTCCAGCGCGACACAACCGAGGCTATTTCTTCCTCGCCAACCTTGTTGATCAGCAATTTCATATCCTGCATTTCGACATTGGCGGCGAGGTCTAGCTGCTTCTCGAGCTCGGGTATGCGGCCGTATTGCAATTCGGACATGCGCGCGAGGTCGCCCGCGCGCTGCGCGGTTTCGAGATCGAGGCGCGCTCGCTCGAGCTCTTCCTTGATGTGCGTGCTGCCCTGCAGCGCCGCTTTTTCTGATTTCCAGACTTCCTCGAGATCGGAGTATTCACGCTCCAGCTTGCTGATTTCGTCTTCCAGCGCCTGGCGGCGCTTCTTGCTGGCGGCGTCGCTTTCCTTCTTCAGCGCTTCCCGCTCGATCTTGAGCTGGATCAGGCGCCGTTCGAGCCGGTCCATGTCTTCCGGCTTGGAATCGATTTGCATGCGGATGCGGCTGGCGGATTCGTCGATCAGGTCGATCGCCTTGTCGGGCAGCTGTCGATCGGCGATATAGCGGTAAGACAGGGTCGCCGCGGCGACGATGGCCGGATCGGTAATATCGACGCCGTGATGGACTTCGTAGCGCTCCTTCAAACCGCGCAGAATGGCAATCGGATCCTCGACGCTGGGCTCCTGCACCAGCACTTTTTGAAAGCGCCGTTCGAGCGCGGCGTCTTTTTCGATGTACTGGCTGTACTCGTCGAGCGTGGTGGCGCCGATACAGTGCAGCTCGCCGCGCGACAGCGCGGGCTTGAGCATGTTACCGGCATCCATCGCGCCTTCCGCCTTGCCGGCGCCGACCATGGTGTGCACTTCATCGATAAACAGGATGATCTGGCCTTCCTGTTTTGCGAGGTCGTGCAACACGCCCTTGAGCCGTTCCTCGAATTCGCCACGGAACTTGGCGCCCGCGATCAGCGCGCCCATGTCCAGCGACAACACGCGCTTGTTCTTCAAACCCTCGGGCACCTCGGCGTTGATAATGCGCTGCGCAAGGCCTTCGACGATCGCGGTTTTGCCGACACCGGGCTCGCCGATCAGTACCGGGTTGTTCTTGGTACGGCGCTGCAGCACCTGGATTGCGCGACGTATTTCCTCGTCGCGTCCGATAACCGGGTCGAGCTTGCCCTGCTCGGCGCGCTCGGTCAGGTCGATGGTGTACTTTTCCAGCGCCATGCGCTGATCCTCGGCGTTGGCGCTATCGACCGCCTGACCGCCGCGAATGCCTTCGACCGCCGCCGCGACCGCCTGCTTGTTGGCGCCCGCTGACTTCAGCACATCGCTAAGCGGGCCCTTTTCGTCCATCGCCGCGAGCACGAACAATTCGCTGGAAATGAACTGGTCTTTACGCTCCTGCGCGAGCTTATCGGTGACGTTGAGCAACTTGCCGAGTGCGTTGGAAATATGCAGGTCGCCGGCGGCGCCTTCCACCCTCGGCAACTTGTCGAGCAACTCGCCAAGTTGCGAGCGCAACAGGTTGAAATTAACCCCGGCCTGCGAAAACAGCGGGCGCACCGAACCGCCCTGCTGATCGAGCAGCGCAATCATCAAGTGCACCGGTTCGATGAATTGGTGATCCCGCCCCACCGCCAGCGACTGGGCGTCGGACAGGGCTTCCTGAAATTTACTGGTCAAGCGATCCATACGCATTGATACAGTCCTCTAAACATTAAAAACTATGGGGTTATGTAGGTGTGCCGCGCTGTTTTTCAACCCCGCGGAGGGCAGTATTACGTGATCCAGATCAAGGAAGCCATGCGCCCGGTGACCGCGCTTCGACGATAGGAGTAAAATAGTCGCTGATCGCGATAGCTGCAGTGCGTATCACGGAATACCCGGTCGACGCCCTGCCGTTGCAGCACTCGCTCGGCGAGTCCGCCGAGATCGCATAACCAGTGGCCCGGACCATGCGCGCTGAAGTA
>CALJQI010000435.1 GCA_937980285.1 uncultured Gammaproteobacteria bacterium
GGGTTTCAATGTATGATTTCGACACTACAGCAGTGTTCACGGGCGCTTTTCGACATGACTACTGAAAGCATCATGACCTCCGGCTTGTTCACCCTGAAGCCGACCGACACCGTCGCCGACGCGCTGTCGCTGATGCACGCCAAGCACGTGCGAAATATTCCTATTGTCGATGAGTCAGGTTCGTTCGTCGGGCTTTTCGGCCTGCGCCGCCTGAGCCACCTGCTGCTGCCGAAGGCGGCCATGAGCCTGGGGAAGCACAGCATTTCCGCGCTCCACTTTTTGCCGGACGAAATCGTGCAAATGAGCGATCGCTGGCACGAAATTGCCGAGCAGCCGGTAGAGAACTTTCTCGAGAAGGAAAGCAAGCTGCTGTTCTGCACCCCGAAGACCGCGTTTCCGGAGCTGCTGGCGCTGCTCGACGAAAGCAAGGATACGAGCCTGCCGGTCATCGTCGTCGAGGGTGAGTCGCAAAAGCTGGTCGGCATGGTGTCGTCATGGGATGTGCTCGAGGGCATTATCATGGGGCGGTTGATCAACGAAGAGCATAGCGACGAGCCGATAATAAAAAATGATTGATCCGAAATCGCAGTGCCCCTGGCGATTGACGACAAGGCCAGGTGCAAGGGGTCATAATGCACGGTGAAAACGAGCTCGCCGCGCAGGTGATCTTCGGCTGGGACCCGCTGTGGGTGTCGTCGATTCTGTTTGTCGCGACCTATGCGCTGATCGTCTCGGAAAAGATCAACCGCGCCATCGTCGCCGGCCTGGGCGCGGCGCTGATGGTGTCGCTGGGCGTGCTCAACCAGCAAACGGCTATTTCGGGTATCGATTTCAACACGCTGGGGCTGCTGACCGGCATGATGGTGATCGTCGCCATTACCCGTGACAGCGGAGTCTTTCAATACGTTGCGGTGTGGTCGGCGAAGAAGGTCCGGGCCAGCCCCTGGGGCATATTGTTGACGCTGTCGCTGGTGACGGCGGTATTCTCCTCGCTGCTCGACAACGTCACCACGGTATTGCTGGTCGCGCCGGTGACGCTGCTGATCTGCCACGAATTGAAAATCAATCCTTACCCGTTCCTGTTTGCCGAAATTTTCGCTTCCAATATCGGCGGCACCGCGACCCTGATCGGCGATCCGCCCAATATCATGATCGGTTCGGCGGTCAACCTGTCGTTCAACGATTTCCTGTTCAACCTGGCGCCGATTATTCCGCTGATTCTGGCAGTTACGATGGGCATTATCTACCTGGTCTGGGGGCGCAGCATGTACGCCAGCGACGAAGCGCGCGAGCGCATCATGAATTTCAGGGAACGCGAGGCGATAACGGACGTCAGGCTGTTGAAACAATCGATGCTGGTGCTGGCGCTGGTGATGACGGGTTTCGTGCTGGCGCACCCGCTCAATCTTCAGCCCGCCACCATCGCCATGTTCGGCGGTGGGCTGTTGTTATTGCTGGCGAATTTCAAAAGCACCCCGGAGGAACAATCGGAAGAGGTGCACAGGACTTTCGCCAATGTCGAATGGATAACCATATTCTTTTTTATCGGTTTGTTCATTTCGGTCAAGGGTATCGAGGAGGCCGGCGTGTTGAGAATCCTGGCCGACCTGGTGATCGAGTATACCGGCGGCGACATGGTCGTCATGTCGCTGGCGATCCTGTGGGTGTCGGCGGTGGCGTCGGCGGTGGTCGACAACATCCCGTTCGTGGCGACCATGATACCGGTGATCAAGTCGATGGCGCCGACCTTTGGCGGCGCCGAAAACCTGATGCCGCTGTGGTGGTCGCTGGCGCTGGGCGCCTGCCTCGGCGGCAACGGTTCACTGGTCGGCGCCAGCGCCAACCTGATCGTCGCCGGCTTCGCCGAGCGCGCCGGTCATCGAATCCGCTTTCTGCCCTTCATGTTGATGGCGTTTCCGATGATGCTGCTGAGCATCTGCATAGCCAGCGTCTACGTATACTTTCGCTATTTGCAGTAAATGACGACAGGCCAGTTCCCATGGACGTAGACAATGTAATGATTCGCACCGGGGTCGCCACGGCGGGGATGACGGTGCGCGAAGTATTCGCTGAGTGTTCTCGAGCGAATACGCCCGGGCTGCCCTTCTGTGATGCCAACGGTAAGGTGATCGGGCGGGTTACGCTAAAGAATATTCTGAAGAAATCCTGCCTGCCGGATTACCTGGTGGAAATGGCGAGGGTGCTGGGCGAGCAGGTTTCCGGTGTGCAGGACATGGAAGCCAGGGCAAAAGAAGTGCTTGGCAATCCGATCGATGCCTACGTTCAGGCGGCGCACCTGTCGCTGAGTTCCGGTTCCTCCGTGGTCAAGGCGCTAGCGATGATGGAGCAAAGCGATACCAGCTATATTTACGTCGTCGATGACGGCAGATACCAGGGCGTGATTACGATCCATTGCCTGGCCGATGCGCTTTCTCCTTCCGATACCCTGTCCCCATAATTCCGCTGGCGGCGTCAATGGATCGCGGCTATTCGTCGCCCCTGACTCTTCTTACTGTAATTTGCCTGCCGCGGCTCGAAGGCGAGAATATCGCTAGAATCGCGCGGGCCGCGTGTTTATACTGCGGTTCGTGGACTGTCGGCACTTCCTGGTCCTCGCAATAATATAACAACTGATTAAACCAATAATTCGTAGCAAGAACTGCAGGAGGACTATCATGTCTCACTTTTCAAAATCGGGCCAGTGTGCCCGTTCCGTACTGCTGGCTGCCGGCTTCGCAGCATCCGTCAGCTTTTCGTCTGGCGCGTTCGCCGCCGATCCGGTCACCGTCGTATCCTGGGGCGGCAGCTATGGCGCTGCGCAGGATAAGGCGCTGTTCAACGACGCCTCCAAAAATTCCGGCATCGAGATAACCCGTGAATCCGGTGCCAGCATGTCGAAG
>CALJQI010000436.1 GCA_937980285.1 uncultured Gammaproteobacteria bacterium
GCGCAATCTTTCGAGTTCCGCCTCAAGTACGGCGACACTCGGCTTTTTTTCTTTTTAGCCGGCATAAGAGACTGGCGTCGGATTTATGATTACTGATATTGCGGTTAACAAACTAAATCTTGAGCGCTGCAACGAAACCGAAATCATTCTTGCCGCCGCCTTTTACACGGTACATCGCCTTGTCAGCGGAACGAATAAGCTCTTCCGCGGTGGTGCCATTGTCAGGATAAAGCGAAATGCCGATGCTGGCGCTGATCCCGACTTTCACCTCCTCGATAAAAATCGGTTTGGCGAGTTGCGCAACCAGGTTGCTGGCTATGCGTTGCGCGATCGCGATCTCGGGCAGGCTCGATAAAATTATCACGAACTCGTCACCGCCAATTCGCGCGACCGTGTCGGTTTCGCGTATTTCAGCCTTGATTCGATCCGCGGCGACCTTCAGCAAGCGATCGCCGAACTCATGCCCGTGCTGATCGTTGACAGCCTTGAAACCGTCGAGATCGAGAAACATGACCGCCGACGTTTGACGATTGCGGCGCGCCTCGGCCAGCGACTGATCCAGTCGATCCTTGCACAGGCGCAGGCTGGGAAGTCCGGTCAGGGCGTCGTGGTTGGCGAGAAACTCGAGTTCGGCGGCAATCTTCTCGCGCTCCTCGATTTCTTCCTGCAACTGCTTGACGGTGTTGGCCAACTCGCGGGTACGCTCTACCACCTGCTGCTCCAGGGTTTCCTTGGCGCGAATAATTTCCTGCTCGGCATTTTTCTGCCGGGTAATATCCTGCAGCACGCCGATAGTCTGTTCCGCAATGCCGTGATTGATCACGTGAGCCTTGCCCACTTCACGAATCCAGCGCACCTCGCCATCGGTGCGCATCAGGCGATAATCGACCTGCCAGTCGCCGCCCTCGGCGAGAAACTTGTCGTAGGCGCGGCGAACAAATTCGCGGTCCTCGGGGTGAATGACGTCCAGGTCTCCTTCCCAGGAGACGGCACGGGTGACCAGCGCGTCTCTATCCATGCCGTGAATACGCGCCAGGCCCGGACTCACGTAGAGGTATTTCTGCTTAATTTCGTCGTAGATGAAGTGGCCGATATCGGTAATCGCTTCGGCCTGGTCGGCAAGCGCGTCCTTGTACAGCAGTTCCTGCTCGCGGCGCACACGATTGGTGACGTCCTGCACCACGCCGAGGGTCTGCATAACGCGGCCGTCCTTTATATGCTTGGCCCGCGTCAACTCGCGCAGCCAGCGGATTTCGCCGTCGGCGCGAACGAAGCGATACTCTATGGCGCAATCCTGACCCGTATTCCGGTAATTCTCATACTCCTCGGCAACCCGTTCGCGATCCTCGGCGAAGATATCGGCGAGATCATCCTCCAAGCTCTGTATTTTGGCCACGTATTCCTCGACCGATGTGCCGTAAATACGGGCACAGCCCGGGCTCATGTAAACATAACGATCGTTTTCTTCGTCGTAGATGAAGTGCCCGATATCGGTAATCGCCTCGGATTGCCGAGCCAGTTCGTCGCGGTATTCAAGATCGCGCTGGTGCTTAATTCTTTCGCTGATATCCTGCAGGATGCCGAAGCTGCCGATCTCGTTGCCGGCTTCGTCGTTGACCTCGACCGCAGATTCCCGAATGTGACGGATATCGCCGTTTTCAAGGATAAGCCTGTATTCGATATCGACCGACTTTTGACGCCGCAGGGTATGCTCAGAGGCTTTAAACGCCGCCCGATCATCGGGGTGCACCTGCTGCAGCAGCTTGTCCCGGCCGCGGTGCGCGGACATTACTTCTTCCACGGTCATATCGTGTATGCGCGCGTATTCTTCGGAACAGGACAGCAGGCGATCGAGCTCGTAACTCCACTCGAAATGCCCGATATGCGCGATCAGCTCGGTGCGGTCGAGCAGCGCGCGCTGCTGACGGAACTTCTCCAGCTCCGCCTGCAGCGAGTCGTCGAGCGGAAAGGTGGGATCAGGCTTGTTCACTTATATGCACTACCGTCAGCATTATTGACCGGTATCTGTATTATTGAAATTATCGTTAGATACCTTTTCGAATAACGTTGAGTATATACCCGGACCCTGTTTTGTCCATGTCGACCAGTGGATCAGATAGTCGTGATAAGCGGCCAACGATGTAGCATAATTGACGCCTGTCCGACACCCGAGGTTATCGAGCATGAACCGACCCGCGGAAGATTTTCCCAAACACAAAATCCTGATTGAACAATTGCGCGCCCTGCTGGGCGAGCGCGTCAGCACCAGCACCTCGGTGCTGGAGCAACACGGTCGCGGGGAATCCTGGCACCCGACGCAGGCGCCCGACGCGGTTTGCTTTGCGCACAGTACCGATGAAGTCGCGGCGATCGTAAAACACTGCGCGGCCAACGGCCCGACCCCGGTCATCGCCTACGGCACCGGCACTTCACTGGAAGGCCAGGTGCAGGCGGTCAACGGCGGCATCTGCATCGACCTCAGCCAGATGAACCAGATTCTCGAAGTCAATAACGAGGACATGGATTGCCGCGTGCAGGCCGGCGTTACGCGGCGCGAATTAAATCAATACCTGCACGATAGCGGGCTGTTTTTCCCGATCGATCCCGGCGCCGATACCTCGATCGGCGGCATGACGGCGACGCGCGCCTCGGGCACCAACGCCGTGCGCTACGGCACCATGCGCGAAAACGTACTGGGCCTGACCGTGGTAAGCGCGAATGGCGACATCATCAAAACCGGCACCCGCGCGCGCAAGTCCGCCGCCGGCTACGATCTGACGCGGCTGTACGTCGGCTCGGAAGGCACCCTGGGAGTGATGACCGAGGTCAGCCTACGGCTGCACGGATTGTGCGAATCGATTTCAGCCGCGATCGTTAATTTTCCCGACGTGCGAGCGGCGGCGGAAGCCACCATCATGACCATCCAGATGGGCATCCCGATGGCCCGCATCGAGATTCTCGACAGCAACTATATCAAGGCCATCAACGCCTACAGCAAAACCGACTACCCGCAACTCGACACGCTGTTCCTCGAGTTTCACGGCACTCGCGCCGGGGTTGCCGAACAGGTGAAGATGTTTGATGAGATTTCGCAGGAGTTCGGCGCCAGCGGATTTCAATGGGCGGAAAAAGAAGAAGATCGCCGCAGGCTCTGGCGCGCGCGCCATGACGCCTATTATGCCGGGCTCGCGGCTCGTCCCGGTTATCGCGGATACGTCACCGACGTTTGCGTACCGATATCTCGGCTGGCGGACTGCATCGCCGAAACCCAGGCGGATATCGCCGCCTCGGGCCTGTTCGCACCGGTACTGGGCCAC
>CALJQI010000437.1 GCA_937980285.1 uncultured Gammaproteobacteria bacterium
TGATCGGAATCCGCGTCGTGAATCTGAACCTGGTCGACCTCGTGCAGCAGGGTCGCCTCCATTGCCGAACGCGCCTGGTAGAGATCGAGCGTCAGCTCGGTCTGGCCGTAAACCATGACCGAAGCAGCGCAAAGCCGCTTGAAATCGATACGAAACCCGCGATTCGAATTTGCCAGGTATATGCCTTCGTGCAGCAGCCCCTCGCGATCCATGCGCGCGCCGACACCCGCTTCGCGCAGCAATTCCACCAGCCCCGTCTCCAGCACGCCTGCCCGAATTCTAGCCAGCACGTACTCACGGCTGTGGCGTTCGAGCAGCACGCTCTCGATCCCCTGCCGGTGTAATAGCTGCCCCAGCAGCAGGCCGGCCGGTCCGCCGCCGATGATGACAACCTGGGTGCGCATGGCTGAGTTATCATTATTCACCGGGTCAATTTCGCAAATTGTCGAATTTTGTCAATCAAAACATTGACTTTCGTCAACCTGATCTTTATCAAATTGCAAATCCGGCTGTATGATAAGATCCGTGTTTGAACCTGAAATTCAGGGCAAAAAAACAAGAGGCGACAATGCGCGCAATTTCGATCATCAAAAGCGAACACAAGAATCTCGGCGCTGTACTCTATAGCCTCGACAAGCTGATCGAGGAAATCGACGACGGTAAACAGCCCGATTTCAGTATATTCCACGGCTTGTTCACCTACATCGACCGCTTTCTCGACAGGTATCACCACCCCAAGGAAAACCATTACCTGTTCCCCAAGCTGCTGGCGCGGGCGCCAGAAACCGAGAGTCTCATCCGCGAACTCGGGCAACAGCATACCGAGGGCGAAATACTGTTTGTCGAAATGCTCAAGGCCCTGTCCGCCTACGAGTTTTCGGGCGATGCCGAATTTCCGCATTTTCGCGAAACCGTAAGCCGCTATACCGAGTTCGAACGCAACCACGCGCACAAGGAAGAGGAAGAAATCCTGCCGCGCGCGCGCGAGGCGCTGCAAGATTCCGACTGGGAAGAGATCGATGCCGCCTTCGACGAAAACGAGGATCCGATTTTCGGCAACAAGTGGAGCGACGAATTTTCGGGATTGCTCAACAAGCTGATCAGCCGGCTGCCAGCGCCGCTAGGCCTCGGCGACGACTGGAAAAAATAACGGCTCAGGATTACCGTAGCAGTCGTAGTCGCCTGTTCTCCCGGGGAGGCAAGATATAAAAATAAAAAATATCAGCGACCTCATCACCGGCCATCAACTGCCCGCGGAAAAGGGCGCGATCACCTGGATGCGCGGCCCGCTCGGCGGCCTCTTCAGCCGCAGCTGGTTCGACAGCGCATCGATGTATTTCCTGCGAAAGTGGTATCTGCCGTTGTCGCGCCTGTGGGCGGTGGCGGACGAGGCGCGCGGATCGGTGCCGAAATTCGCCGAGATCGCGCGCATAGATCCGAGTTACAGCCAGTACCAGCGCCTGAGGAAGGTGATTTTCCGATTTGAAACCTCGCGCGCGCGCGTCGACGCGATCGACGCCGCCTGGCGCGACGCTTTTTTCGGCCAAAGGCAACCGCAGCAGGGTGACCTCGCCGCGATCGAGAAAGCCCGCAAGGACGCGCACCAGTCGCACAACATGATGCGGCGCGACCTGCGCTTCCTGCTGCATTTCAGGCCGCAGACCTCGCGCTACGTGATCCCCTCCCAGGAAGAAGTCGAAAGCCATTACGGCGCGATCAGAAACAGCGCCGAATCCTATTTCGCAGCGCCCGCGGAAATGCCGCAGGTCGAACAGTCGCGCCCCTTCGGCGCCTCCGACGGCAACCAGTACTGGATACGTTTCCGGTCACCCTCGACGCGCACCAGCGACCTGGTTTACGCGCGCGTGCACGAACCGGCCGGCGTCAGCGACCCGCCGACCATCATTTACGGCCACGGCATCTGCGTCGAGTTCGACTACCTGGAGGGGCTGGTCGACGAAGTCGACGTGCTGTGCCGCATGGGATTTCGCGTGGTGCGGCCGGAGGCGCCGTTCCACGGACGCCGGCGCCCGACGGGTTACTACGGCGGCGAATATATCAGCGCCACCTCGCCGATCGGCATCCTCGACACCTGCACCGCGGCGGTGGCCGAGCGCGCGGTACTGATGGACTGGTGCCGCGCCACCTCGAAAGGGCCGGTGACCATGGGCGGCAGCAGCCTCGGCGCGCTGCTGGCACAACTGGTTAGCGGCCAGGCCCGCAACTGGCCCGAACGCCTGCGGCCCGATGCGCTGCTGTTGATCATGCACTGTTCGCGCATGGAAGACGCCCTCATTCACGGCTCCATCGCAAAGCTGTTCGGCGCGCTCGAAGCCAAGCACGAACGCGGCTGGAGCGTGGCCAACGTGGCCGAGTACCTGCGCGCGCTGGACCCGCCGCGGCAAGCAGCAATCGATGCCGCCAACATTGTCTCGATACTGGGCGAATCCGACCAGGCGACGCCCTTCGCGGGCGGCCTGGAATTGATCGAGCGCTGGCAACTACCGCAGGAAAATCGATTCATCTGGCCGCAGGGGCATTTTTCGCTGCCGATTGCGTTGACCCGTAACCATTCACCGCTGCGACGCTTTCAACAGGTCGTAAAAGCGCTGGCCTGAGATGACCGATCCCGTCCTCGTTCCGCTGTGGCTGCTGGTGTTGCTGCTATTGTTCGCGCTGCCGACGCTGATTACCCAGGTGGTTATCCCGCTCTGGCTGAAGCTGTGGAACCGCTGGTCGCAACAGGCATTCAACGAGGTCAATCCACAACTGCAGCTGAAGTTGTCGCCGTTCACGCTGACGCGCTACAAGGCGCTGGCGGTTCAGCTGGCGACCGACCCGAAATTGCTACAATCGGCAGCCGAGCTAGCCGAGCAACAGGGCATGAAACTGGAAGACATACGCGATCGTCTGCACAAGATCGCGCTAGAGATCGTGCCCGCGTTCAACCCGTTTTTCTACTTTCGCGTCGGTTACAAACTGGGCCGCGGCATGCTGCGCGGGTTTTACCGGGTATCGGTCGGTTTTGCCGACGAACAGTCGCTGGAACCCGTCAGTAGCGAGGATAGCGTGATTTTCATGTCCAACCATCGCAGCAACATGGATTACCTGCTGATGAATTACCTGACCGCCGAGCGCACCATGCTGTCGTTCGGCGTCGGCGAATGGTCCGGCATCTTCCCGGTACGCCAGCTAATGCGCAGCGCC
>CALJQI010000438.1 GCA_937980285.1 uncultured Gammaproteobacteria bacterium
CCCTTCGCGTCGCGCTGGCATGACCTCGATCCGGATAAACAGGCCAGGTTGCTACGCGGCGCCGAGCGCTGGAAAAACATGACACCGCAACAGCGCAAGCAAATGCAGCAACGCTTCAAACGCTGGCAGCAATTAAACCAGCAGCAAAAAGACGCGATCAGGCAACGCTTTAAAAAATTCCAGGAATTAACACCGGAGCAAAGGACGAAGGTGCGCAAGGCCTTCAAACGTTTCCGCAGTCTGCCGGCCGATAAACGAAAATTTTACCGCGACCGCTGGAAACAAATGACGCCGAAACAGCGCAAGCGCTGGTTGCAGCATTTCCGCGACAAACGCAGCCGAGACTGATGAAGCGACTGCAAATACTCTTCCTCCTGTTCGTCCTGATAGCGGCGACTCGCGCTGCCGCCGAGGAATGGATCGGGCTCGACGAACGGCAACCTGTCCTGCTCGGCATCGACCTGGGCGAGAATGAATTCGAGGACTCGAGCCAGGCCCTGTTACTGGGCCTGCCGTTCGGTGAAAGTTTTGGTTTTTACGGTTACTACAGCGAAACCCAACTGTCCGACCAGGACCAGGAGTTCGACAACCAGGCGCTGGTCAGCACAATCTGGTTGCAGCTAAGCCGGCTGATCGAAATCGAGCTGCAGCATTTTTTCGAGGGCAAGAAAGGCGAACTGGAAAAGGAAACCCTCGGACTGGCTCTGGCGCTGGAACAGGACGGCTGGCAATTTCAGATTCAGATCGCCGAGGGCGAAACCATTTTTTTCACGCGCAGTGTCGATTCCGATTTTTTCGACAATTTCGTGCCGGATAGCTTTACCACCGATGTCTCGGCATACCGCGTTTCGCTGGGCCGGCATGGCCAACCCTGGTACTGGCAGGCAAGCTACCAACGCTATGACTATGAAGACGACCTGAGCGTATTGGGCGAAAGCCGATTTGCCCGTTTTGTCGTCAAGTCATCGACCCTGGCGCATAGTTCGCTGCTGATATCGCAAAACGCCTCGCTACTGCTGGGTCATGCCGACCTGGACAACGACTATTCGGTGCAGGTTTTCCAGGACCGATCTGCAATCGACGAAAGTATCGACGAAACGCTGGTCCTGAGTTGGCAACACTGGGCCAGCCAGCGTTTCGGTTACCTGCTTGCCGCCGCGTCGCCCCTGCCGGTGGATGACAGCATCGGCTTGACGCTGGGCCTGCGATGGGCGCTGTAACGGCATGGAGCAGGCGATCAGGCAGGCCCTGGATGGATTTTTTCGTGACTCGGAACAAAAGGCTTACCTGATGGCAATGGCATTGACGAAAAACCACCACGATGCGCTCGAGCTGGTCCAGGACAGCATGCTTAAACTGGTGCAGAAGTACCCTCATCGCGATCCCGAGGAATGGGCCCCTCTGTTTTACCGGATTTTACAAAACGCGATCAGGGACTGGTTCAGGAAGCAGAAATTTCGCCAGCTACTCACGGGACTGGTGCCGTGGCAGGCCGATGCCGCCGAATCCGCGAAAGTCGCAGTATCGGCGGAAGAACAGCTTCAGCTCGACGACGAACTGCTGCGCGTGGTCAGGGCTCTGCAACAGTTGCCACTGCGCCAGCAGCAAACTTTCCTGATGCGCGCCTGGCAGGAATTCAGCACCCGCGAAACCGCTTTTGCATTGTCAATATCGGAAAACAGCGTTAAAACTCACTATGCTCGCGCGACGCGGCAACTGCGTCGCATACTGGGAGACGAAGATGGATAAAGACCGGCAGTTCCAGCAAGAGATCAAAAACACTCTCGATCGCCATAGCCTGGACGATGCAACCAGGAACGCCCTGCGCTCGGCGCGCAGGGAAGCACTGGACGGGCAGGCGCGCGGCGGAATCCCGCGCTGGATTGCGGCGACGAGCTTCGCCTGCCTGCTGCTGATCATGATTGGTTTTCTGGTAAATCGCAGCCATGACCCGAGCGAGCTGCCGCAAATGACGGCTGAAGAGCTCGCGGTAATAGCCAGCGATGATGAGCTCGAGTTGCTCGAGGAACTCGAATTTTATATCTGGTTCGACGCGGACAAAAACGTATAAACCCGATTTGGCAGCGATAATAAGACTCAGACCAGTACCTCCGCATTATCGAAGTCTCGCTGCCGCTGCGCTTCCACCGATACTCGCCTGGGCGTTTCCTGGTTTGACAATGAGGTCGACGACGTCATCGATTTTTTGAGTCGGAAGTACTACCATTAATTATATCCGCAGACAGGACTGACGAGGCTGTTGGTTTCGACTTCCGAAATTTCCCCGCACCGAGGGTTACCGTTTAACGTCTCCATGCACAAGACCAAAAATAATCGCAAGCGCATCGTTCCAGGCAGGCTATCACTTTGCGTACTGGCGCTGACAGCCGGCATAACGCTACCCGGGGTCGCTCAGGCCTTCCATTTGCCGCTATGGGAAATGGGCGCAGGTCTCGGCGTGGTAAACGTGCCGCACTATCGCGGCTCGGAAATCGAGACCGATATGGCGCTGCCGTTTCCCTACATTATTTACCGCGGCGACGTTCTGCGCGTGGATCGCGAGGACGGGATTCGCGGCAAACTGTTCCAGAGCCCCGATCTCAGCCTCGATTTGAGCATGGCGGGCAACATACCGGTTTCCGACACCGACGAGGGCGCGAGATCGGACATGCCGGGGCTAGACCCGTTGATCGAGGCCGGCGCGGAGCTGACGGTCAACCTGTGGCGCTCCGAGAGTAACAGCCAGCGATTCCAGTTTGTCGCGCCTTATCGATTCGTCTATTCGGTTGGCGACCCCATCCTGAAATACCAGGGCTGGACCTTCTCCCCCTACCTCAACTACAGGATTCACCAGCGCGGTTCGAAATCGCTCACGCGCTACAACATCAGCTTCGGCCCTATCTATGGCGATAGCCGCTACCATGACTATTTTTACGAAGTGCGTCCCGAATTCGTCACAGTCGAGCGCCCGGCTTACGAGGCCGATCGCGGATATAGCGGCAGCCGCATTACCGTTACGGTTTCGCGCAATACCAAGAAATACATGCTGGGCGCCTTTGCCCGCTATGACAATCTCGATGGCGCGGTATTCGACGACAGCCCGCTGGTCGAAACCACCGATTATTTTGCCGTCGGTTTTGCCTTCGGCTGGATTTTCGGCAGCTCGGACACTACGGTGCCGCACGAGTCGCT
>CALJQI010000439.1 GCA_937980285.1 uncultured Gammaproteobacteria bacterium
ATCAGCAGGGCAAGGATTGATGTCCGTATAAACTGCAAGTCTGTTTCTTCGCGTGGGTTTTTAACCGCGCCATCTTAACATTGTCTTTCTCGAAGGAATTGTTAAATAATGGCACTCTGTAAAAAATATCACCTCGCCCGCCATGCAGTGTCGAGCCCAGAAAATAAAACAGGAGTAAGCCATGACCTGGAACGTATATTTATCCGGCGAAATCCACAGCGACTGGCGCGAGCAGATTATTGCCGGCGCCAGCAAACTCGAGCTGCCCGTTAATTTCACTTCGGCGGTGACCGATCACGACGCCAGCGACGCCGCCGGCGACATGCTGGGACCGCAGGTCAGCGGATTCTGGCGCGACCACAAGTCGTCAAAGGTAAACGGCATTCGCACAAAAACGCTTTTGCAAAACTGCGACATAGCGATCGTGCGTTTCGGCGACAAGTACAAGCAGTGGAACGCGGCTTTCGACGCCGGTTTCTGCGCGGCGCTCGGCAAACCCTATATCACCCTGCATGCCGAAGACATCGTGCACCCGCTGAAAGAAGTGGATGCCGCCGCGATGGCCTGGGCGGAGACCCCGGCGCAGGTGGTAGAAATCCTGAACTACGTAATCAATGCCTGAATACAGCCGCGGCTGATTTACGGATCGTCCGGCCAGCGACCCGGCTCCCGATGCGACAACCGCCAAACGCGATGCAGTTTCTGCTGCTGATATTCGTCTTCGTGCTGGCGGTGATCGTCCTTTATCTGGGCGTGCTGACGCTGGCCCTCGACAAGCTCGGACTATCGACCCATTCGGCGATGCTGCTGCTCGCCTGCACGCTGATCGGCAGCGGCATCAACCTGCCGCTTTTCCAGATTTCCGCGGAGGCACCTCCCGACGAGGAAATCCGAGACCTGCAGGGCCTGCTGTTTGGCAGGCCCCTGCCTTTCACCGGCAAGACCATCGTCGCCGTCAACGTAGGCGGTGCGCTGATTCCGATCAGCTTTTCTATTTATCTCGCCAGCATAAACCCGCTGACGTTGACGCAGATTCTGTCGGCGATCGCGATAGTCGCCACGGTCTGCTACCTTACGAGCCGACCGGTGCGCGGCCTCGGCATCGGCATGCCGCTGTTTGTCGCACCGCTCGCCGCGGCGTTGACGGCGATACTGATCGCACCCGACAACAGTGCGCCGATGGCTTACGTCTGCGGCACGCTGGGAGTGTTACTCGGCGCGGATATACTGCGCCTCAACGATATTAGAAAAATCGGCACTGCGGTGGCGTCGATCGGCGGTGCCGGTACTTTCGACGGCATATTCCTGACCGGTATCGTCGCCGTACTGCTGGCCTGACAGCGGACCGGGACAGAGACTTCGATTTAAAGCTTGCCGCCAAGTTCGCGGGCAAATTCGCTGCGGATACGCGCCGCGTAAATCACCATGCCGAGTCCGTCGGCGTTGCGCGATTTAGCCAGCACGGCGGTATTGACGCCTAGCACATTGCCTTCGGCATCGATCAACGGGCCGCCGCTGTTACCCGGCAGGATCTGGGTATCGGTAAACAGATGGTCCTTGCTGGCCTTGGTAATGATGCCCGAGGTCAGCGCATCGCTAATGCCGAACGGGCTGCCGATGGCGAACACCCTGGTACCCTGGCGCGGGTAGCGCTGGCTGGTTAAAGTCAGGTGAGGCGTACTGTAATTGTCGAGTTTCAACAAGGCCAGATCATAGTTCTTGCTCAGCCTGACCAGCCTGGCTTTGAGTTTTTTACCGTTTTTCAAAACGATGGTGAACTTCCTGGAAAAGTTGCTCATGCTGCTGCTAAAGCTTAAATCGGATTTTTTCTGGCGATACTCGCTTTCCAGCTCGCGATACTTGCTGACGTTGTCTTCGTGACGCCGCTTATTTTCATTGTAACGATCGACGTAACGATCGAATCGCGATTTCTGCGATGCCGTCGCCTTGCCCGATTCGACATAGGCGCTATTTTCGTCGATATACCGGCGCGCGTCCTTGAGCCGCTCCTCGTCGTCCCTGATGTCTGCCTTGAATCTATCGAGACGCTTTTTATAGTCGTCGAAGTTACCCTCGGTTTCCTTCCACTGCTTCGTTGACGCCGGTCGGACCACGTGCCGATTAGTGATAATGTAGCCATCCCCGGTGACAAAGAAGCCCGACCCCGAACCCGCCGATGTCTGCACGGTAACCACGGAAAGCGAGGCTTCGGCAGTGCTTGAGTCGGGATTGAATTCCTTGAGCAAATCATCCTTCAGATTAGCTTTCACCGTCCCGCTGCCGGCACTGGTGGCAACCGTGCTGGTTTTCTTATCTTTCGGCGGCTTGTCGGTAAAATGCCACTTGCCGTTCTTGTCCTGGTACTTGTAAACCTCGGCCAACGCCGGCGTTGCGATTAAATGGGCAACGATAATTGCGCCGAACAGCAAGAGTTTATTCATGGTAGTTGCAGCCACTGCAATCCTTTTCAATACGGTAATTTATAGCTCAATTATAGAAACTCGGCCGATTCCGGCGCGCCAGCTTTGAATCGGATCACAGTTCAGGGCCGGCAAACTCCACGAACTACAGGTCAGCAGTGCTACCTGCCACCGGGCCTGATAACGCGCGCCAGTTCGGCAGGTCCGCTATCCAGCTGCGGCCAGAAGTAAATCGTATGCAGGCTACAGGCGCAGTCGAAACTGGCGTCCCCGAAGGGCAGAGAATCGGTGCTGGCTTTCCATTACGAAATGGGCGAATAGAAAAGAACGCCAGGTCATTTCGCCGGCGGCGCGTAGGCGCCGTCTTTATCATGTGTTTCGCGACCGCTCAGCGCCGGGGAAAACACGCACACCAGGCGCATTTGCGTAAACGATCTGAGGCGGTGTTTCTCGTGATTATCGAGCACATACACCGAACCCGGAGCGAGTGCGAAAACCTCGCCGGTTTCCATGTTTTCGACCTCGCCGCGGCCTTCGATGACATAGTTCGCCTCGACGTGGTGCTTGTACCACAGCTCCTGCTCGGCGCCGGCCTCGGTCGTGGTCTCGGTGAGCGT
>CALJQI010000440.1 GCA_937980285.1 uncultured Gammaproteobacteria bacterium
GGGTATGCCCCGCGCCCTGCGAGGCTTCCTGCACCCTGAACCTGGCTGACGAACCGGTCACCATCAAGACCATCGAATGCGCGATCGTCGATCGCGGCTGGCAGGAAGGCTGGATCGAGCCGCAGATACCGACGCGTAAAACCGGCAAGCGCGTGGCGGTGATCGGGTCCGGGCCCGCCGGCCTTGCCAGCGCGCAACAGCTGGCGCGTGCAGGGCATCGCGTGGTGTTGTTCGAAAAACATCGCCGCATGGGCGGCCTGCTGCGTTACGGCATTCCCGATTTCAAGATGGAGACGGTCGGCATCGACCGCCGCATCGCGCAGATGCAGGCCGAAGGCGTGCGTTTCCGGCCCAACAGCCACGTCGGCGTCAACGTGCCGGCGAAGACTATCAAGCGCGATTTCGACGCCGTCGTCCTCGCCTGTGGCTCCGAGCACCCGCGTGACCTGCAAGTTCCGGGGCGCGAGGCGGACGGGGTTCATTTCGCGATGGATTTCCTGACCCAGCAGAACCGTCGCGTCAGCGGCGAATCCTTTGCCGAGGAAGACATCCTCGCCACCGGCAAGCATGTGGTCGTCATCGGCGGCGGCGATACCGGCGCCGATTGCGTCGGCACCTCCAACCGGCAGCGCGCCGCCAGCGTTACCCAGCTGGAAATCATGTCGCGCCCGCCGGAGCGTGAAGACAAACTGCTGACCTGGCCCAACTGGCCGCTGAAACTGCGAACCTCTACCTCCCACGACGAAGGCTGCGAGCGCGACTGGGCGGTCGCCACCAAGTCGATCTCTCAGCACGACGGCGTCGTAACCGGCCTCAACCTGGTGCGGCTGCAATCCGAGCAGGATGAAAACGGCCAATGGCGCATGTCCGAGGTCGAGGGCAGCGAATTCACCATCGAGGCGGACCTGATCCTGCTGGCAATGGGCTTCGTACACCCGGTGCACGAAGGCCTGCTGGCCGATCTCGGCGTAGACCTGGATGAGCGCGGCAACGTCTCCGCCACCGAGTCCAACTACCAGACCTCGGTCAGGAACGTATTCGCCTGCGGCGATACCCGACGCGGGCAATCGCTGGTGGTGTGGGCGATTCGTGAAGGCCGTCAGGCCGCCAGGGCCGTGGACGAGTACCTGATGGGGGCCTCAGAATTACCGCGTTAGCGGCGACTGCATACTGCGATCCGGGTTTCGATCGGGTATAACCCCTGGGCCAGGCCCGGGGTTAAGCGATTACTTCGAAAGCAGTTTAAACTTGACGATAAAGTGTACAAACAGGCCCAGCAGGCCGATCAGCGCGGTCGCCAGCAGCCACGGACGCGTCCAGTCGTAATCCACCTTGTATCCCATCCAGGTGGACAATTTTCGATAATGCAGCACACCCTCCGGCAGCTTCAGCTCGTCGCCCGGTTTTAACTCGTGGCGCTGCTCTCCGTAACGTAGCACCAGTCGGTGTTCGCTCGGAACCCGGAACTCGAACTCGCGATCTTCGGGCAGCAGGTTTTCGTCGATCGCCAACATGGTCCATAGTTCTGTTTCGGTTCCGGGAATCGTCCATTGCAGCGCCTGCTGGTACTCGTGGGTCGGGTAAGCGGGCAAGTGAATGCTACCGACGACGCTTTCGCCGGCGGCATTCGGGCGCCATTCGAAAATCGGCGCATAGCCCTTGTTATGCGAGGTATAAAACCGGTAGTGGCCGATTACCAGCGGCACGTGATCGCCTATGACGAGCGATTGCCGACTGCCGTCAGGGCCGACCAACAGCACGCGATTGGTCGTATCGTCGCGCTTGATTCCGGGAAGGTAACGAATCTGGAAGCCGAGATTGGTAAACCTGGTTCCGGCGAGCCCGTAACGGTGCCAGGGACCCTGCCGAAGGTTTTCCATCTGTTCGGAATATTCTTCCTGCCCTAAAAACTCTTCGTTTTCGGCAAGCTCCAGCGTGGCCGAGAAAAAGCTCATCCTGCCAGCGAAGACCAGCAGCACCAGCGCGATAAGCGCAAAATGGAAGATCATCAACGGCCAGTTGTTTTTCAGGATATCGCGGGTCGCAAGCGCCAGTACGAAGTTCAGAATCAACAACCCCGTCGGCAACGCGATTATCCAGATTCGCTGCGCCAGCGTGATCTGGTAATAAACCGTGATCGAGAGCGCCAGCACAACCAGCAACAGCAGCGTACTGCGGTTAGACGCCATCGCCTCGACCAGGCCGAGGCGCGGCCGCGGCGAGTCGCTAGGGAGGGCTTTCGCAATTTTCATTGCTGTCTCGCATCCAGTCGCGCCCAAATTGGCCGTTACCCGGCGCGCCCGACGAACCGCAGTCGTTTTCGCGCCAGGTTCCGCTGGACCTGAAGTTCCTTATCTTCAGCAACGCGTTCAGGTAATACGGACCATTGGTATATCCGGCGGTGGTGTTATTCCTGACCTGGGTGCCGGCCGGTAATCCCGCTTCGGGGCCGACGTCGTTCAGATTGACCAGCAATCCCTTGTTTTTCCAGCCATGCGGTACCGCGACGTGGCACCAGGTGCAGCGAAACGGGTCGATTTTATCGGCGTGCAGCGAGTGAAGATTCGGATCCGCCGGGCCGCCAAATCCGCTGCTCCCGTCCCCCCTGGTCGCGTATATCGTATAGCTATGACACTTGAAACAAAGATCGTTGTTCGTGGGGCTGCCGGTGCTCTGACTCCAGCCCCCCTTGAGAATGAAATTATTGTTCGAACCGTGTGGCCCCCAGGGGTTACCGTTCTCGCCGCCCGTCGGCGATGAGTCCCCGCCACCGGTATCCGAGCCATGGCAGTCCGA
>CALJQI010000441.1 GCA_937980285.1 uncultured Gammaproteobacteria bacterium
GGAATTGGATATACTGCTCGCGCAATACTGCCGTTATCGAACCGAGACTGAAAATCATGCGTTGGCGAGAAGGTCAGGAAGTCGACCCGGACAATCCTTATCCCGAATCTACCCAGATGATGATGGAAATGGCTTACTGGATGTCCATTCCTATCGGGATGGCGCTTTTGTGGATCGCCTTCAAGGGTCGAATAATGTGGCTCAAGGTCTGGAGCATTGGCCTGATGGCGCTGGGCATCGGTATCCTGGTTTATGAAAACTTCGCTTGATCCCCTGGCCAATATCGGTTCGCGGTGGCTCCAATCCTGAAACATGCGGCGTAGACGATTTTTAATTACCGTTTGTGTTTTCCTGGGCCTTGCCCTGGCGGGTAAATCCGTTGCCAGCGGATCGCTTGATCGGGCTTCGGTCAGCCAGGCCTTGCCCGCTACGAGCGGCGGAAAACCGGGACCCGGCATGTTTCTGGTTGCCCGGCGATCGCTCGAAGACCCGCGTTTCGGTCAATCCGTGGTTTACCTGGTCGTGCATGACGAGGACGGCACCATGGGGGTGATCGTCAACCGCTCGAGCGATATCAGTCTTTCCGAGGCGCTACCCGATTTCGAAGACGAGCAGGCGGCCTTGCACGCGCTGAGCTATGGCGGCCCGGTCGGAATGCCGGTGATACTCATGCTGGTGCGCGGCCAGGCGGCAGCCGGGGGCATGGCGCATGTTGCCGGCGATATCTATATCAGCGGTGAGCGGCGCGTGCTCGAGGAGATTATTGCCTCCCGCAAATCCGCCAGCGAGGTGCGGTTTTTCATCGGTCATTCGGGCTGGGCGCCCGGCCAGCTCGACTTCGAGCTCGAACGCGGCAGCTGGCACGTGGTGACGGCCGACTCGGACGCCATTTTCTCCGGCGAAACGGAATCGCTGTGGCCGCGGTTGATCGAACGGCTGGAGCCGGAGGGTATCCAGGTAAACAATCCGCTATCCCCGCCGCGGCTGAGGTTAACGGCAAAACCCCCTGCCTTCGACTAACCAAAGGGGTCGATGTTACCCGAACCCGGCGTTAGCGAGTTTTCCGCCGACTCTAACTGGCGGAGAAAACACGATCTGTCGAGTTGCCGTATCTGCTTCGCTAACGTCAATTTGCGCGCAACGCGCTGAGGACCGCGGCCGTGACCTCGTTCGTGGTTGCCGTTCCGCCGAGATCCGGCGTCAGGATTCCGCGTTGCAGCGTTTGCTCGACCGCGTCTTCTATCTGGCGCGCGATTTCGACGCGGGCAAACGCGTACTCGAACATCATCGCTACCGAAAGAATAGTCGCCATCGGGTTGGCGATACCCCTGCCGGATATGTCTGGCGCGCTGCCGTGGCTGGGTTCATAGATGCCGCCCCTGACCATTTCACCCGCGCGCGCCGCGCAGGGGATGGTCGCCGAGGGCAGCATACCCAGCGATCCGGCGAGCATGCCGACCAGGTCGGAGATCAAATCGCCGAACAGGTTGTCGGCCAGCAGCACGTCGAATTTTTTCGGCTCGCTGCCGACCGCGAACAGCGCGTAATCCATCAGCAGGTGATTGAGCTCGACGTCGGGATATTCGTCGCGGCCAATTCGGCTAACGGTTTCGCGCCATAACTTGCCGCTTTCCATGACATTCGATTTATCCAGCGAGGTGACCCGATTGCGTCGCGAACGCGCCGATTCGAAGGCGCAGCGAGCGATGCGTTCTACCTCGCCGCTGAGATACTGGCTGATTTCGAAAGCGCGGACCTGGCCGTCGGCCAGCGTTTCCGAACCGCGGGGTTCGCCGTAATAAATGCCGCCGGAATTTTCACGGATGACCAGGATGTCGGCTCCGTCGACGACTTCGGCCCGGTAGGGTGTGTTATGAAGTAACGGCGTCCAGGCGCGAGCCGGGCGCAGCGCGTTATAGACATCGAGCTCTACACGCAGACGGGTCAGGCCGTCTGTTTCGGTAACCGGACCGTCAACGACGATGTCATCCCATTCCGGCCCGCCTACAGCGCCCACCAGGACCGCATCCGCCGCGCGCGCCTTCGTCAGCACTTCGTCGGTGCAAAAGCGGCCATGTCGGTCCCAGGAGGCGCCGCCGAGTAAATCCTCCTGCAGGCGAATGTCGATACCTGCCTTGTGGGCCGCGAGTTCGAGAATCTGCAACCCGGACTCGACCACTTCCGGGCCGATATGATCGCCGCCCAGGGATAATACGCTGAATGATTTTTTCATCGATCCGCCGTTTGTCGTCTCACAGGATTATGATGCATTAGCCTGATAAATTGCAGGGCGGATTAGCTAGTCCGCCATGTGGTGAATGCGATTGCCCCTGACGCCGTCCAGCGAGCTGCCGCGGTCGCTGCATTCGCGCCGATGACGCAGCCACATCGGGTGGTGCTGGCTTTGGTGTCCATCGGTGCAGTCAATATCGAGCCCGCCGTTACCAATAGACGCGCTGTCGATGCGGGAACGAGGTTCGTTTGTCGACCCGACTCCTTGCGATAACAACATTGATCGAGCCTTGATTGATCCTGAGCGGATGCCGGGGACAGTATGCTCGCTAAACGGGTATACTTTGTCCGTCCCGCCTGCCCGAGCGCTAACCCGGATGAGTAAAACAATAAACAGAGTAATGTCGTTCGCCATGCTGATGATGGCCGTCTCGAGTTCGGCTTTTGCCGATGCCTATGTGGATGCAGGCCTGCCATTTCTCGAAATCAGGGATTCGAGTCGACAGGCCGAGGCCTGGGCGGTTTGCGCCGCTTCCTACGACATTATGTCGACTATCATGGAGCCGCGGTCGCCGGCGAGAGCGGAACAATTGAGCGGCCTCGCCGACGGCGCGCAGCTGGCCGTGGGCATGGCGTTAGTCATTAACGAGCTGGAAGCGGATATACCGATGGAGCGCTTCAGGAGGCTGTGGGCTAGCTCGGCCGCCGCCATGACGGAATGGCCGCAGGCGCGTTTAACTTCTATACTCGCCGATGCAGACAGGCTGGGTACTGAACGGGCCGATGAGTTTGGCCGTAAAATCAACGCCACCGTCGTCGCCTGCATGAGTAATCTCGAGGCCCAGCGTATGTATATCGACGCCTGGCGAGAGCTGGTTGACAGCGGCCTGCTCGAACTGCCTGGCGGTTAAGGCCAATGCAGCCCGGAGCTTTCGAGATACGCTGCGAACAGAGTTTCATCAATCATCGGGAGTAGTCTTCTTGTTCTCTAACTGTGTAAAACTGATGCTGGTTTTTGTCGCCCTGCAGGTCATTTCGGCTTGCGAGACCGTGAGGGAATGCGAACCCAATTGCCCTACCGATGAAGAGGTCCTGGCGCGGGCCGGGGCTGTCCGCCTGGAGGCGCAGCAGGTGAAGGATCGTGTCACCGGGAAGACCGAGGAGTGGGTGCACGGTGGAGCCTATTACCACCCTGACGGCAGGCTGGAAGTCAAATGGCGCAAGGTCAGGTACAAAGGCAGCTGGGAAGTATCTGCCGACGGCACTCTTTGTTATCAACTGCCGAGATGGCAGCGACGATGCCATTTCTACATGGATAAAATGGGAGAGGTCTACCTGCTGGACGAGGGCAGGAACATCGGCGTCAGATCTACCTACGACGGTAACCGCCTGGTAAGTCTGGGTCGCTACGAGACCGGGCTGGACAGAAAAAAGTAACTGAAATCCGAAGGCATTGCATTGTTGCTGTGCCACAAAATCGAACAAACTCCTGTCTGTTTACACAGGCAAGGCCCGTTACCCGAACAGCGGGCCGGGATTCGATTCAAAAGCTCTGGCCGAAATCTTAATCGCTTGCTGGCGGTAGTAATCCCGAATATCTGACGCCGCTCAGTATTGCCATTTCCCGATGCCAGGTCGCGAGATCGTCCGCGTTGAAGCGGCTCAGGGCGTCATGACCGCAGGCGCGCGACATTACCTGCATCAGGGTAACCGAGGCGTCGAAAAAGTTTTTAAGCCGGGCCGCCGATCGATCGACGTCGAGGCGGGCGCGCAGTTCCGGTTTTTGCGTTGCGATTCCGGCAGGACAGTTGTTCGAATTGCAGATACGCGCGGCAACGCAGCCGATAGCCTGCATCGCACTATTGGAGACTGCAATCCCGTCCGCGCCAAGCGCCAGCGCCTTGACGAAATCCATCGGCAGGCGCAGCCCGCCGGTGATAATCAGCGTTACTCGTCCGCTGGCACCCTGTTGATCGAGGTATCGACGCGCCCGGGCCAGGGCTGGAATGGTCGGCACGCTTATGTGATCGCGAAAGATTTCGGGCGCGGCGCCGGTGGCGCCGCCGCGGCCGTCAAGAATGATATAGTCGGCGCTGGCGTCGAGGGCGAACTGGATGTCGCGCTCGATGTGATTGGCGCTCAGTTTGAATCCGACCGGGATGCCGCCTGTAACCTCTCTTACCCTGTCGGCAAAACGTTTGAAATCGTCGCTGCTCGACAAATCGTCGAAAGTGGGTGGCGATATGGCCGGCTCGCCCTGAGGAATGTTGCGTACCTGGGAAATCTTGCCCTGGTTCTTAGCCCCCGGCAGGTGGCCGCCGGTTCCGGTCTTGGCGCCCTGGCCGCCCTTGAAGTGGAAAGCCTGAACTCTCTCCAGCAGCGCTTCGCTATAGCCGAACTTGGCGCTCGCCAGTTCGTAGAAATAGCGCGAATTCGCCGCCTGCTCCTCGGGCAGCATGCCGCCTTCGCCGGAGCAAATACCGGTGCCGCTCAATTCAGCGCCCCGCGCCAGCGCGATCTTGGCTTCCTCGGAAAGCGCGCCGAAACTCATGTCCGAAACGAATCATGGAATATCAAGCGTCAGCGGTTTGCGCGATTCGGGTCCGATGACGAGGCGGGTGTCTACTTCGACGTCCTCGGCCAGCGGTTTGCTCGCCATCTGCGCGACCATGACCTGCAGGTCGTCCCATTGTGGCAGCTGGTTGCGGGGCACGCCCATGGCGGTCATCGGACCATGATGGCCCAGCTTGGAGAGCCCGTCGGCGGCGA
>CALJQI010000442.1 GCA_937980285.1 uncultured Gammaproteobacteria bacterium
TTGTGGCGACTGGCTCGAGTTCTGGCGCAGGCATCGCCTGGGCTACCAGCTGCAGCTCGCCGAGCGCAACGGCTTTGGCGCCGGGCTGATCGATGCCGGTAACCGGCTGAGCGAAAGCCTGGCCTGTTTTTTCGGCGGCTACCAGCCTTTTCCGTCGCTGCTGCACGGCGATTTGTGGAGCGGCAACCAGGCCGCCGACGCCGCCGGTAACCCGGTTATCTACGATCCCGCCTGCTACTATGGCGACCACGAAGCCGACCTGGCGATGATGGAGTTGTTCGGCCATCCGGGCGAGGCTTTCTTCGCGCGCTACCGTGACCATTTTCCGATCGACAGCGGCTACCGCCTGCGTCGCGACCTGTATAACCTCTATCACCTGCTCAACCATGCCAACCTGTTCGGCGGCGGTTATCCCGGCCAGGCGCAGGCCGTGATCGAGCGCCTGCTGGCGCAAGTACGGTAGTGCGGTGCTGCGCAAAAAAGTGTTACCATGCGCGCATAAGTAAATAATAATGTCGCCTGATGGCGATAAACCCGGGAGGGGAAAACCGAATGAGCGAAGCAGCTGGCGACCACGCCGCGCTTGAAGTCGTCGATCTGCATAAGAGTTTCGGCGAAGTCGAAGTTATTCGCGGCGTCTCCATGAGCGCGCATAAGGGCGACGTGATATCGATACTCGGCGCCTCGGGCTCCGGCAAGAGCACCTTCCTGCGCTGTATCAACCTGCTCGAGATTCCCACCTCCGGCGATGTCTTCGTTGCCGGTGAAAAAATTCGTATGATGACGAATAGTCGCGGTCGGTACCAGCCCGAAGATATTCACCAGGTCGAGCGCCTGCGCGCGCGCCTGGGCATGGTTTTCCAGAGTTTCAACCTGTGGTCGCACATGACGGTCATCGAGAACGTGATCGAGGCGCCGGTGCACGTGCTCAAGATCCCAAAAGCCGAGGCCGTCGAGCAGGCGGAAGCCCTGCTGCAGAAGGTCGGTATCCTCGAGCGCAAGGATTACTATCCGGCGCAGCTTTCGGGCGGCCAGCAACAGCGCGTCGCCATCGCTCGCGGCCTGGCGATGAATCCCGAGGTGATGCTGTTCGACGAGCCGACCTCGGCGCTCGATCCGGAACTGGTGGGCGAGGTACTGAAAGTCATGCGCGATCTCGCCGATGAAGGCCGCACCATGCTGGTGGTCACCCACGAAATGGGATTCGCGCGCGACGTTTCGTCGGAGGTCGTGTTTTTACACGAAGGCAAGGTTGAAGAGCAGGGCGAGCCCCGGCAAATGTTCACCGATCCGAATTCGGATCGTTTTCGGCAATTCCTGTCGAGGACGATGCAGTAACCACCCGCGGAGTGCTAGCACACCGCGGGTGAAATTAAAATAGTTTCTCAGTGAAACACAACCAAAGTGAGGAAGTAAAAATGAAGTTCAGAAAACTAATAACATCGCTAACCGCGGCAGCACTGATGCTCGGAATGGCGGGCCTGAGCGCACAGGCCGCGGATCTTCGTGTCGGCGTCGAAGGCGCCTATCCGCCTTTTTCCTGGAAGGAATCCGACGGTACGCTTAAAGGTTTCGATATCGAAATCGCGGAAGCCGTCTGTGCCGAGCTGAAGCGCAAGTGCGTGCTCGTCGAGCAGGACTGGGACGGCATGATTCCGGCGCTGCTGGCGAGAAAGTTCGATACCATCATCGCCTCGATGTCGATTACCGAAGAGCGCAAGAAGCGCGTCGATTTCAGCGACAAGTATTACAACACCCCGGCCAAGTTCGTCGCCAAGAAGGGCTCGGGCCTGAAAATCACCACGGCAGGCTTGAAGGGTAAGCGAATCGGCCTGCAGCGTGGCACCACGCACCAGTGTTTCATGGAAAAGATGTTTCCCGAAGCCGAGCTGGTGCTTTACGGCACCCAGGACGAGGTGTTCCAGGATCTCACGATTGGGCGCATCGACGCGCAATTCTCCGATTCTATCGCGGCTGACGACGGTTTTCTCAAGACCGACGCCGGCAAGGATTTCGAGTTTACCGGCGGCGATCAGCATGACGAGGCCTGCCACGGTCCGGGCGCCGGCATGGCGGTACGCAAAGCGGACACCAAGTTGCGCGACGAGCTCAATGCGGCCATCAAGGCGCTGCGCGACAACGGTACATACCAGAAAATCAACGCCAAGTACTTCGACTTCGATATCTTCGGTGGTTAATGGCGACGACCGGCCCGGGTGTGACCCGGGTCGGTCTGTTTAACGGGATCCAGACGCAAACGTGGACTTGATACTCGAATACCAGGACCAATTGCTGTCGGGCACATGGGTGACCATCAAGCTCGCGCTGCTGTCGCTGTTGTTCGCGGTGTTTTTCGGATTGATCGGCGCCTGGGCCAAGCTGTCGAAAAATATCGTCGCGCAGAAAATCGCGGCCGCATACACCGCCATCGTGCGCGGCGTCCCCGACCTGGTGCTGATCCTGCTGGTGTTTTTCGGCGGCCAGGAGCTGGCGAATTCGATCGGCACCCTGACCGGGCTATGGGAGTACGCCGAGATCAGCCAGTTCGCGGCCGGCGTCGGCACCATCGGCGTGGTCTTTGGCGGCTACATGACCGAAACCTTTCGCGGCGCGATCCTGGCGATCCCGAAAGGCCAGATCGAAGCCGGCGTCGCCTGCGGCATGTCGCGCATAACCATATTTCGGCGGGTGATCTGGCCGCAGATGGTGGTCTACGCCCTGCCCGGGTTTTCCAACAACTGGCTGGTGCAAATCAAGTCGACCGCACTGGTTTCGGTCATCGGGCTGCAGGACGTGGTCTATAACGGTTTTGTCGCCGGGCGTTCCACGCGCCAGCTGTTCACCTTCATGTTCGCGGTGCTGATGATTTACCTGGTGCTGACCGCGATTTCCGATTCCGGGCTGCGCTGGCTCGATAAAAAGTACAGCAAGGGCATCGTGAGGTCCGACGATGGCTGAGTCGATCGTCAAGTTCCTCGAAACATGGTCGCCGATCGATATCGTATTGATCGCGCAAAACTTCGACCGCTTTTTATGGGGCGCGTTGACGACGCTTGAGTTAACCATTATTTCCCTGCTGGTCGGCGGCATCCTGTCGATTCCGCTGGCGATCATACGCGCCGGCAACAACAAGATTCTGAACGCGCCAGTGTGGCTGTTTACTTACGTGTTTCGCGGCACCCCGCTGCTGGTTCAGACCTATCTGATTTATTATGGGCTCGGACAGTTCGAGTGGATACGCGAAACATTTCTGTGGGGGCCGGTTTTATCGCAGGCCTGGTATTGCGCGTTGATCGCATTTTCGCTCAACACCGCGGCCTACACCGCCGAATTACTGCGCGGCTCGATCGTCAATACCAGCCGCGGCGAAATCGAGGCGGCTAAGGCCTGCGGCTTCAGCAGGGCAATGCGCATGCGGCGTATCGTGTTACCGAGCGCTTTCCGCCGCGCGTTGCCGGCTTATTCCAACGAAGTCATATTCATGCTGCACGGCTCTGTCGTCGCCAGCACGATCACCATCCAGGACCTGCTCGGCGTCGGCCGCTGGCTCAACGGTCGTTATTACCTCGCCTACGAGGGCTTTATTACCGCAGCGGTGCTTTATTTCATCATCGTGCTGCTGGTATCGCGCGGATTTCGCCTGTGGGAAAAGCACTGGCTGGCCCACCTGTATCCACAGGACGCGGTCAAGACGAAACCCAAAAAAGGCCTCGCTTCGTTCCGCATTTGATCGGCGGAATTCTGCACCGTGAGTAAGAACTTCGACACCATTATTGTCGGTGGCGGGCTGGTCGGCGCCGCGCTCGCCTGCGGTATCGCGGCGCGCGGGCACAGGGTCGCGGTGCGTGATATCGGCCGCTTTAGCGCGCGCCCGCCGTTAAAGCCGATTACACTAGGGCAACTGGCCGAAACCCGGGAATTAGAGGAAACACAGCATGACCGAGAAACAGTTTAACCAGCCGCTGGGTGGAAACGAAATGCCGCGGTTTGGCGGCATTGCGACCATGATGCGATTACCGCATGCGCCGACCGCCGCCGGTCTCGACGTAGGATTTGTCGGCGTTCCATTCGATATCGGTACTTCCAATCGCGGCGGTTCGCGTTTCGGGCCGCGCCAGATTCGCACCGAATCCTGCCTGATTCGACCCTATAACATGGCGACCCGCGCGGCGCCCTTCGATTCGCTGCAGGTGGCCGATATCGGCGACATCGCGATCAACACCTTCAACCTGCAAAAGTCGGTGGCCATTATCGAGGCGGCTTACGATGAAATTCTCGCTCACGGCTGCAAGCCGCTGACGCTGGGCGGCGATCACACCATTTCGTTACCGATCCTGCGCGCCCTGCGCAAGAAGTACGGGCCGGTTGGCATCGTGCACGTCGATGCGCATGCCGATATCAATGATCACATGTTCGGCGAGCCGATCGCGCACGGCACGCCGTTTCGACGCGCGATCGAGGAGGATCTGGTCGATCCGGCGCGCATGGTGCAAATCGGACTGCGCGCCAGCGGCTACGAGGCCGACGACTTCGACTGGCCGCGCTCGCAGGGCGTGCGCGTGGTGCAGGCCGAGGAATGCTGGTACAAGTCGCTGGCGCCGCTGATGTCGGAGGTGCGCGAGCAGCTGGGCCAGGGCCCGGTCTACCTGACCTTCGATATCGACGGCCTCGACCCGGCCTACGCGCCCGGTACCGGTACCCCGGAAATCGGCGGTTTGAGCATACACCAGGGGCTCGAAATCGTTCGCGGCTGCCGCGGGCTGGAGCTCATCGGCGGCGACCTGGTCGAGGTCGCGCCGGCTTACGATACCTCCGGCAACACCGCGCTGACGGCAGCTAACCTGCTGTTCGAAATGCTCTGTGTTTTCCCCGGTGTCGAGTACCGCAGCTGAGCCGGGCGCTGACGGGGTTTTCTGCCGACGGGAAGTGACGAAGGCAGACGCGAAGGCATTCAGCCGGCGCAACGTGCTGGCAATACTCGGCGCCGTGTTGCTCGGCAGCCCTCCCGCCTGGGCTACGCGTACGGTTACGAAGAAGGCGGCGAAGACCGGATTTATCTGACACAGGGCGGCGCGTTTCAGGTTTCGATCGGCGCGGTTTCGCTGCTTTGGCGCATATTCAATGAAACCTGGTCGTTAACTGCTAGCGCCACGGCTAATCGAGCGTGGCCGCGATTTTGCGGATCTGATCCGGTCCCTGTTCGCCCGCCAGCGGAGTCCCCGGCATCAGGTATTTTCCCATCTCGAGATCGCCGATCAGGACGGGTTCGTAACCGATGTCGCGGATCAGGCGCGAAGCGATTTCGATAGCTTGCGCGTCGTCGCCGGCGATCGGCATGCCGACGCGCCCGGGGTCTTCGTGCGCGGTGCTCATGCGAGCGGCGCCGATGGCATTGAAGGCGCGGACGATACGCGCGCCGGGAAGCAATTCCGCCGAGGCGAGGCCGGCGCCTATGTTGCGGGCCCAGGTCGCGATGTCGCCGTCACGCCAGACGAACGGGTTGCAGGTGTCGATCACTATCTTGCCCTCGATCAACGTCGCCAGTTGCTTGCCAACCTCGGGCAGTGCGCCGTAAGGAACCGATATCATCAGCACCTGACCGAAGGCCGCGGCTTCGCGCGGCGTCCCGGCATGGGCCCTGGCCCCGAGCTCGGCGGCGAGCGCTTTATCATGCTCGATGTGGCGCGATGAAAAC
>CALJQI010000443.1 GCA_937980285.1 uncultured Gammaproteobacteria bacterium
TCTTCCTCGCATTTTTTATCTCGATCCGGCGCGACGAAGCCGGATAACGAATTATAACCCGAGCCGAGAATCGATGAGCGATTATTCAGGCAGGTTGCTGTCAAGTACGCGTCGCAGGTTGCCGCCGAGTATCTTGCCGACCTCGGCTTTCGACAGGCCCGAGGCGAGTAGCGAAGCAGTTAATTGCGGCAGGCTGGCGCTATCGAAGGCCGCCGTAATGCTGCCGTCGAAATCCGATCCGAGACCGACGTGGTCGATGCCCGCGACCTCGACCGCGTGGCCTATCGCGCGGGTGATCCCGGCGAGGCTGGCATCGCAAACCGCGCCTTTCCAGTAGCCGATGCCGACAACACCGCCATTTCCGGCGATCGCGCGCAGTTGCTCGTCCGACAGGTTACGCGCACCCGCGCAGGTTGCCTTGACGCCAGTGTGAGAGACAACCAGCGGTCGGGTCGCAACTGCGATCGTGTCGGCAAATGCGGTGGCAGAGGCGTGGGCGAGATCAATCGTAATGCCTAGGGATTCCATGCGCTCGACCAGTCGTCTTCCGAGCTCGGTGAGGCCGTGTTTTGCCTGGCCGTGCGCCGAACCGGCGATTTCGTTATCGAAAAAATGAGCCAGCCCCATCATGCGATAGCCGGCGGCAAAGAATTCGTCGAGGTTGTCTGCGCGACCGCCCAGCGCATGCATGCCCTCGAGCGCGAGCAATCCCCTGAGGCCATCGGCAGCCAGATCGCGGCGCCGCAACACCAGCGATAGCGACGATCTGTCGGCCAGCCGCGACAGTTCCCGCGCCTGCACCAGTGCGCGCTGTTTTGGGTCGAACCAGGTTGCCGGGGAGCGCCAGGCGGCGATGAACAGTATCGGCAGGATGTCGGAGTCATCCGCATTGGCCTCGTAGTTCAAGCCCCATGGCACTTTGGTGACGACGCTGAATACCTGCAGGTCGACGCCGCCGGCGCGCAGGCGCGGCAGGTCGAGTTGGCCGCGCCGGCGGGATTTGTCGAGCTCTCGTCCCCACAGCAGCGAGTCGGCATGCATGTCTGCGACGAACGACGTCTGATGAAATTCGCGCACCGCCGGTGACACCGGGTAAGCTTCCGCGGCGAGCACGGCGTTGAGCCGGTTGTCGTAGTAGGGGAGTACGGCGAAACGCAAAAGGCAGAGCGCGATCAGCACCAGGCCGAGGAATATCGCCGTTATCCTGGTCAGCCACTTATTAATCGATCGTCCTCGCGCGTGATTGTGATCAGTCAGCGAAGCTTTATTTCAGTTTCGAGGCCCAGATGGCGAGCTTGTGTTTCATCGATTTTTGCGATATCTGGTCCTGCGGGATCGGCTGAATCACCTTGTCGTGCACCAGCAGGCGGTAAATATACTCGATCTTTTCGGTGGCCGAATCGGTGGCTTCGAATTCGACCACGCCGCGCTGCTCGCCATACTTGACGCCTTCGGCGATCGCCTTTTTGACCATCTCTTTTTCGTTTTTCAGCATTTTCATGGGCTTTACTCGCCGTCCGATGTTTTCCGATTAACTTCAGACCGAGGGGTCAAACCTGTTTGCGACCGGTGTTTCAACGGCGAAAACCGTACTCGAGTACGAAGTACTGCGGATTCAGTTCGGCCAGGGGCTCGCGCAGTTTCGCCAGTTCCTGTTCCGGCCCGTGTATTTCCAGCCGCGTCAGGTCGGCGATCTTGAGGGCTTCGCCGAGCGGGGCGCTAACGTTGTCGAGATGCGCCAGCACGCCTTCGGCATCCTGGTAACCTTCGCGGCAATGAGCCTGGTCGCCGTCGAAGCAGAAACCGTAGTAAAGGCACTTCGCTTCGTTATCTGTAAGCGCGACAAATTCTTCGCACAGCGCCTTGAAGTTTTCGATCTGGCCCTGGTGGATCTTGAAATAGGGGACTATCGAGCAGCATTGGTCCTGGGTGGGCATGTTGTTTCCTCCGGTCGGTTTTATTCTAAAATCCAGTTGCCGGGGCTCGTCGCGGCGAGGCCCGAGATATGTATTATAACCGGCGCTGCCGGTCTGTCAGGCGAGATCAAGGGATTTTACCTCAAGTCGGCGCGGCTTCGAGTATGGCCGCGATTTCGCGTATGTGTTCGGGGCCGGAGCCGCAACAGCCGCCGACGATGCGGATGTCGTGCGAGCGCAGCAACTGCCGGTTGGCAAAGGCGAATTTCGCAGGCTCCTCGGTTTGCAGCTCTTCCATGCCGTCGAGTTCCGCCGCGCTCAGGTCGGAGGTGTTGCCGCAGAAACTGATAATGCGATCCGCGATTTCGGGGTTGTTGTCTAGCGCCTGCAGCAGGATTGTCGGGTGCACGCAATTGATCGAGTAGCGCGCGCTGTTGTCGCCGACGGCGTCGTCGATACTTGCGATCGCGTCCCGCAGCCGGGTTCCGTCCAGCAGGCAGCCTGATTTATCTACCACGAAGCTGATCGCGTAGGGCAGGCCGGTTTCGGCCATGGCCAGCGCAATACCGGTCGCCTCGGACAGCGCGGGCAGGGTGGAGGCCTGCAGGTAGTCGGCCTGGCCGCAGGCCAGGGCCTCGAGTTGCCAGGCATGAAACGACCTGGCGCTGTCGATGTCTAGCGCTTCCCCGGGTTTGTAGGCATCGCCCCGCGGCCCGATATCGCCTTCGATGAGTATCGATATCCCCGTATCCGCGTAGCTGTCGCGTATGGCTTGCAGGAAACGGACGTTATCCTGGTTGACTTCGCGCCCTGAGAAAGCCGAAGCCCGGACTCGTTCCCGGTTAGCCCGCCAGGTTGCGGTTCCGACCACGACAGACATGCCGGCGGTTAGCGCGGTATCGATATAGGATCGATAAACCCGCTCCAGCACCGCCGCGTAGCGCGGGTCGTAAATCAGGCCGGCGTGAAAAATATGTTCGTCGAATTCGACCTCCGGGCTGCGGCGCAACAGTTCGTACACCGAGCCCTGGGACAGTATGTGTTTTTCGCCGTGCAACAGGCTTTCAAAGCTCATTCGTCATTGCCCCATTTCATGTGCCCCGGGTGTTGATGGCTTCGCGCGATCGTCGGTTTGGCATCGGCATTCGATAACGCCCGGTACTCGTTCCAGATTCTGGATATCAGCTCGGCCGCGTCGGGCAGGTCGTCGATATCGCCGCAGCCGGTTCCGGCATACAGGCAACAGTCGAGTATTTCGCCCTCCATGCTCGACAGCGGCGGGTCGTCGTCGTATCGCCTGAGAACATAACCGTCGTTGTCGCTGGCGACAGTTTCCCCCTCTCCGGGCCTATGGCCGACCTGGGGGCAACCCGCCGATTCCCAGTCGTTCAGGGTGGCGTTGCGCAAGACGCGATGGGCCGCGTAGGGCCAGCTGCCGTCATAGCAAAGCGTGTATACCGAATCTCCCGGTTTTGAGTCGACCAGTGCCTGTTTGTACACAGGGTGCGCCCGGCTTTCGGCGGTTGCGACGAAACGGGTACCCAGCATGATAGCCGCGGCGCCCTGTTGCAAGGCCCGGTGCAGATCGGCGCCGTTGGCGAGCCCGCCGGCGGCAACCACCGGAACCGAGCCCGAAATCTCGACTACCTGCGCCAACAGCGTCGACAGCGCGGTAGTCGATTGCACGTGACCGCCGGCCTCGACACCCTGGCATATGATGAAGTCGGCCTGGCTGTCCAGAGCCTGTTTTGCACCGTCCAGGTTGCCCACCTGTATACCTACCCTGGCGTCGGAGCATCGCACCCTGTCCGCCAGCTTGCCGGGCTGACCCCAGGAAAAAGTAACCACCGGCGCGCCGGCCTCGAGTGCCGCGTCGAGGGATTTCGGCGGGAAGGCGAGAACATAGTTGACGAAAAACGGCCCCGTGGTTAGCGCGCGCATCTGCGCTACCAGTCGCACCGCGGCCTGCGGCTTTTCCCAGGTCAGCGCCAGCGAGCCCATGGCGCCCGCATTGCAGACGTTGGCCGCGAGCTCGGGCGTAGCGACGCTGCCAACGGGCGCCTGCAGGATCGGGTACTTCAGGTTCAGCAAGGTCATGGAATTGCCGATTTTACAGGAATTCCGCTAACAGTCTTGCAGATCGTAAAAATTCGGGGAAACGAATGACAGGTAACGGTAGCTTGTAACAGGCCTGATCTGAATGGCACTTGCTTAAGCGCGTGATTGCGAGCGGGGTTCAGCTCGTGAGCGCAACGAACGTATTGGCTGCAGCGAAGCAATCTCCTTGATGACAGTAAGTTTTCTGGAGATTGCTTGGCTGTGCTCGCAATGACGCCAGATTATTCTTAAGTTAAGCGCGAATGAGCTCTGATCTGGAGAATGATTTCACGAATCACTTTATGGGCGGGCTTCAAGTAATTGGCTATGTGCCTTAAAGCGGGAACCGATCACGGGTCGGGTACAGGTAAGATATCGGCCTGGTGCCGTTTAATCCTGCTATGCGCAATACTGGCTGTAAACCGGCCCGTGTTGGAGCAGGGCATTGGCAATGCCAGCCGGCTGGTAATGCCCGAAAAATAATTGCTATTCGCTCGGGTCGTTGGTAAAAGTGGCATCTTTGCCAGCAGGATTCGAGCGCCCACCCGGTATGCCGAAAAAGATATTCAACCTGGCCGACGCGCGCCGCTACGCGCGCCGACGGATGCCGCGAATGACCTTCGATTACATCGATGGCAGCGCCGGCGACGAGCGCGCCTGCGCGCTCAACGTCGAGCGTATCGAGGCGCTGCGTCTGCTGCCGCGGGTGCTGATCAACGTCGACAGCCGCAGTTGCCGCAAGCGTCTTTTCGGGCAGGCCTGGGATTTGCCGTTCGGCATCGCGCCGATGGGCATGTGCGACCTGACCTGGCCAGGCGCCGACGCCATGCTGGCGCGCGCGGCACGGCAGTATGGTATTCCGCTGGTGCTGTCGACCATGGCCTCGAGCAGCATCGAAACCACCGCCGAGCGCGCGGGCGAACACGCCTGGTTCCAGCTCTATGTCGGGCAATCCGAGGAGGTGGCCTATACCCTGGTGGAACGCGCCGAAACCGTCGGCTACAGCAACCTGGTACTGACCGTCGACGTGCCCGAGATCGGCGTTCGGCCGCGCGAACAACGCAACGGCTTCCAGTCGCCGTTGCGAATCGGCGCCAAACAGTTTTTCGATTTTGCACTGCATCCGCACTGGTCGCTGCTAACGCTGAAAACAGGAGTGCCCGCGCTGGCCAATGTCAATGTCGCCGGCGGCAGCAAGTTCAAACGCAACGAGGCCCGCGGCAAGGTCGACTGGGACTTCCTCGCGCGCCTGCGCGAGCGCTGGCCCGGCAACCTGATCGTCAAGGGCGTGCTCGGCAGCGAGGACGCGCTACGGATTCGAGATGCAGGAGTCGACGCGGTTTACGTATCCAATCACGGCGGACGGCAACTCGACAGCGCACCGGCGGCGATCGACATGCTGCCGCGGATCCGCGCCGCGGTAGGGCCGGATTACCCGCTGCTGTTCGACAGCGGCGTGCGTAACGGCGAAGCCGTGATCAAGGCGCTCGCGCTGGGCGCCGACTTCGTCTTCATCGGACGCCCGTTTCTTTACGCCATGGGCGC
>CALJQI010000444.1 GCA_937980285.1 uncultured Gammaproteobacteria bacterium
GCCGGAATCAGCGTAATCAGCGCCAGGCGAAAGATATCGGCGAACCAGAACGGGGTCACGCCGCGAAATATGGTGCTGGTCTTGACATCCTTGAGCACGCCGCTCAAAACGAAGACGTTGAGCCCCACTGGCGGCGTGATCAGGCTGATTTCAGTGACTACCACGACCACGATGCCGAACCAGACCAGGTCGAAACCGAGACTTTCGACCACCGGGTAGATGATCGGGATCGTCAGCAGCAGCATCGACAGGCTCTCGAAAACGCAGCCGAGCACGATGTATATCAGCAAGATGATAAAGATCACCGCCATCGGCGGCAGGTCGTAACCGGTGATCAGCCCCAGCAATTGATCGGGCAATCCGGCGCGGTTGACGAAATTGGAAAAGATCAGCGCGCCGATGACCACCAGGAACAGCCCCGAAGTCGTATGCGCGGTCTCGTAGAGCACCTCGAAACCGCTCTTCAGCGTCAGTGAGCGCCGCGCCAATGCGATCACGAACGCGCCAGCGGCGCCGATGCCGGCGGCCTCGGTAGGGGTGAACACGCCACCGTAAATACCGCCCATGACGATTCCGAACAGCAGCAGGATACCCCAAACGCCCTTCAGCGACTGCAAACGCTCGCGTCCGCTGACGCGCTCGCCGCGCGGTCCGCTTTCGGGTTTGCGCCACACTGTCCAGGAAACCGCGCATAAATAGAGCCCGACGCCGAGCAGGCCCGGCAGAAAACCGGCCGCGAACAGTTCGCGGATGCTTTGCTCGGACATAATGCCGTATATCACGAGAATTACACTCGGCGGAATCAGGATACCGAGCGTGCCGCCGGCCGCGATCGAGGCCGCGGCCAGCGAATCGCTGTAGCCGTACTTGCGCATCGACGGCATCGACACCTTGGCCATGGTCGCCGCGGTTGCCAGGCTCGAGCCGCAGATCGCGGAAAAACCGCCGCAGGCGACCACCGTCGCCATCGACAGGCCGCCGCGCAGGTGGCCGAGGAACGAGTATGAAGCCTTGTAGAGTTCCTGCGACAGCCCGGCGCGCGTGACCAGGTTGCCCATCAGGATGAACAGCGGGATCACCGACAGGCCATAGTCCTGCGAGGTATTGATGACGCGGCGCGCCGACATCGACATCGCCGCCACCACGTTATAATCGTTCAGGTAGAGAAAGCCGAAAAAGCCGACGAATCCCATCGCGAACGCGATCGGCACGCGCAAAAAAATCAATAGCAGCAGGCAGGCAAAGCCAGCGATGGAAACGGTCATGACAAGACTTCAGGTATAGGGAACCGGGTGCGCCGGTTCGCGGTATTCGACGATCGCGCGCACGACGCCGAGCGTCACCACCGCGAGCGCGGTGATCCAGCACATGACGGCGATGAAAATCATCATCCAGCCTAGCGGAATCTCGAGGTACTCGGTGACTTCGCCATAGCTCAGCGAGCGCTGGCCGAGCACGTAGATGCGCTGCGCCAGGAACACCAGCGCGACCGAGATCAACAGGTTGATCACGATCGTGCGAATCATGTGAATCCGCCGCGAAAAGAAATGATCGAGGATATCGACGACGACGTGATCGTTACGCCAGGAGACGATCGGAAATACCGAAAAGATGACGATACCGACCGCGATTTCGGTCAGCTCGGTGGAACCGGTCAACGGATTGTTGAACAGGTAACGGCCGAACACGTCGACGCAGGTAATCAGCATCAACGCCAGCAGGGTCACCGCACCCACGCCATGTAAAAAAAGGACCAACCATCTGATTGGTCCTTTTTCCGTTTTTATCGCCAGATGAGGCAAGCGCTAGCCCTTACTGGTAGGAGCGAGCGATTTCACGCAATTCCATCAGCGCTTTCTTGGCATCGACGTTGCGATCCTTGACCGATTCCAGCCACTCGTCTTCCATGTCTCCGGTCATGGCTTCGAACTCCTTCAATACCGAGGCCGGCGCTTCCATGATGGTGTTTCCGGAAGCCTTTGCATCGGCTTCGCCGACCTTGACGTCTTCACCCCAGTAGCGACCGGCCAGCGCCGACAGCTTTTCGCCGGAGACCGACAGTACCGCGGTGCGGTCCTGTGCGCTCAACGAGTCGAGAAAATCCTTGTTGAGGAAAACGCCGAAGCTGCCGAGGTACATGCCGGTGGGGAACTTCATCGTGAACGGCGCGACCTCTTTCAGGCGCAGCGTGCGCTTTTCGCCCATTGGCATGAATACGCCGTCGGCCACGCCCTGCGACAGGATTTCGTACACCTTGGAACCTGGCGCGGCCACGCCCTTGACGCCCATACGGTTGGCGATGTCGGTTTGCACGCCGCCGCCGATGCGGATTTTCTTGCCGTCCATTTCCTTCAGGCTCGCGATCGGCTCGCGCAGGTGAATCTGGCCCGGACCATGGGTAAACAGCGCGCCGAGGATAATGCCCTTGTGCTCGCCGGCCTTGTGCAGGTATTTCTTGTTGATGCGCCAGTGCGCGACCGAGGCCGCTTCGGCGCCGGCGCCGAGACCGGGTAATTCAACGATCTTGGTCAGTTTGAAACGGCCCGGGAAATAGCCGTGGAAAGTCCACGCGGCGTCGAATACGCCGTCCTGGACGTTACCCAGCATGGCTTTCGGATGACCGCCGGGGTATTCGATCTTCAGCGTTACTCGGCCCTCGGTGGCCTCGCTGATCCACTTGCCCCAGGTCGGCAGCACGTCCTTGTTCATGGTGTGCTTGGGCGGTAACCAGGATCCGACCCGCATGACCTTTTCGGCGGAGGCCTGTCCAGGCAGCATGACCGCGCCCAGGGCCAGGATCATGGTGAAAAATTTGGCTAGGTATTTCATAGGTTTAAAGCTCCTCGGTTAATTTAGTATCGATCGTCATTATTATGCGAAAGCAGCAACTTCATTCGACCGATATCAGGTTTCTATGTGTGAAACAATAAAATATGATACACATATGAACATTTTATTCAATAATATTGTATCAAATTAAGATTGCGATTATATGCCTCTTCAACCGTTCGAAACGTCCTGACAGGCCGCTTCGGGCCGATCATAACACCGATTGCCCGCGCTGGCCTGTTCCGCGGCCAGGGCATCACCCGTCCTGAGCACCGCCTGCAGCAAGCCGTCGACCTGCGGCTTTTCCGCCAGCGCGCCGATGAAACAGGGGCGCAGCGCCAGTTGACCGTTAACCCGGGTGGTGCTCGGCATGTAGACGTTTTCCCGCACCAGGCGACGGTGCAGCCGCTGATTGAACCGGTCGAGATCACCCACCTGCGGCGCGACGTAGCGAAAGCAGCAAACCGACAGTGTAGGTTCGAGCAACAATTCCAGCTTCGGGTGCCGCTTGCAGAACTGCGCAAGCTCGCGCGCCATGTCGTTATGGCGCCTGACTCGGGCGCGCATGCCGGCGGCGCCGATCTCGCGGATCAGCGCCCACACCACGATGCCGCGGCAGGGCGCGCTGAGCTCGACGCCGTAGTCGAAATAGGGGATGCCTAAGCTGTCCAGCGAATGTTCGATACTGGCGTCGATTTCGCCGCTTTGCTCGATCGAGCCCTGGAGATAATCGGACGGCTCCTGGGTAAAGGCGCGCTCCAGCAAATCGCGGTCGCGCACGAAAGTCGCGGCGACGCCGACCGAGGCACCCAGCCACTTGTGCGGGTCGACGATAATCGAATCGACCATTTCCAGTCCGCGGTAAAGGTGGGCAAGGCGTTCGTCGAGCACGCCAGGCAGACCATAGGCGCCGTCGACGTGCAGCCAGATATCGAATTCGCGCGCAATCTGCGCGATCGACTCCAGCGGATCGATAGCGCCGGTATTGGTGGTGCCCGCGTTGGCGACGATGGCCATCGGCAAAATGTCGTCCTGCAGGTCGTTTTCTATGGCGGCGCGCAGCGCGTCGACCCGCATGCGTCCCTGATCGTCGCAGGCGATCGGTTTGATCGCACGGCGGCCGATGCCGAGAACGCCGCCGGAGCGCTGGATGGTGTGGTGGCATTCGGCGCTGGCATAAACGCGGACCGCGCGATCGACGCCGTCACGCGCCGGGTCGCGACCCAGTTTTTCGAAGGCGGACTGCCGCGCGGCGCCGAGCGCGACCAGGTTGGCGACCGAGCCGCCGCTGCTGTATACGCCTTTCATGCCGTCGAGGCCAAACAATTGCGCCAGCCAGTCGAGTGACATTTCCTCGATAAAGTTGAAGGCCGTCAGCAGGTAGCGCTGCGGAGAAGCGATATTGGCGGCTGTGGTAGCCAGCGTCGACGCCGTGGTCGCGCTGGTGGTGATATAGGACGTGAATCCCGGTCTCGGCACGGGCGATCCGTTCGGTATTACGGTCTCTACCAGTTCGCGGGTAACCGCGTCGATACCGACGCCTTCCTCGGGCAGCGGCATATCCAGCCTGGATTGCCAATGTTCCCGGTTCGCCCAGGCATCGGCATGTTCGAATTTCAGATACTCGTCCAGGCCGGCGCCGATTTGCGCCAGCAGCGACTGCAAATCACCGGTTTCGGCTTTTTCCTGTTTGGTGGAATTCATTGTTATTCTGGCCTTCAGTTATTTTCTTCTCGTTGCCGCCCGAGGACGCTGATTCGCGGTTTAAAGTTCCAGCGCAGCGCTTAAACAGGTCCATAGAGTAAGTGTCTGACCGGGTGAAACCTTGATCCAGCGCAATTGAGCGCAATCGATATCGCCGATCAATAATCCGCGCAAACAGCGCATTGGCAGAATAAATTATTTTCGATCCGCAGCCATTGATTGCCCTAAAGCAGAGGCCGGTTTAACGGCCCAGGGATAAAGACAAACGACTTTCCCGAATGCGGGCTTTGTTATCGAATAGCGGGTTTGAAGCGCAGGCGAAACTCGGCGCCCGGTTCGCGATAGAGCAGGTAGACCCCGGCCTACGCCTGTGCTGGTAATATGAACAATTTGCTAACAGGCCGCATCAATACCTTTCTTTCTTTTTCCTGCCTTTCGGCGTCTGCTTCTGGTACTCCTGGTACCATCGCTGATTTGCTTCACGCTCTTTTCTGCTGCGTTCCACATCCACTCTATAGTTGGGCTCAGACTTGTAAACGCGAACATGCTCATTGTGTCTTAAATAGGGCTTGTCGGACTCGACCCGAATCCTTACCCGGTTACCGGCGTCGATATGGATGTGCGGCGGTAAAACTCTTGTCTTAATCCATACGCCGCCATCAAGGTAAAAATAAACACCCGTCGTGAACTGAAAATACACATGCGCGTGGGGGTAGTAATAATAATCGTAGTAATGGGGGTAATAATGACGATGCGATGGTGGCCCGTAGTAGCCCGGGCCATGGACGCAACCAGTCGAGGTCATGATAGCAGCAAGCAGTACCGAAGCCAGGCCATATAGAGCTGCTAATCGAAGCGCGGGCAGTAGCAAATATTGGGTAGGCATTTTCTTCAGATTCCAGGCATCCAGGCAAGTTGGGTTAAACTCTTCCGATGAGGTACCAACGCTCCTTTGGGTTAAAACCACGGAGAGCAATGTGTTAGCGATTACTGATCGATCGCGTTATCGCAAACATTTTCCAGAACCTGTATCGAATCACCAGCTGCCTGGGTGAATGTATCGATACCGTTTCAGTGGTTCTGGATCGGTTCGATTGTATTGAATACGACGGCATCGCTGATCACGAATAGCCCGTAAAACATCTGCGGAACCCATCGAAATTAACTTACAACTTAATGCCATTTCACGGCAATGTTTTGATCCAGATCATAGTTACTGCGCTAGCTATTGAGTCCATGCGGAATCTGATCGGGCCATAAGCCGATTTTAAATGTTGCCGGCAACAAGCCAGTAATTGGCTGAAGCGCATCTAAAACCGTAATACATAGAGATACCGCGAAGCACAAAAAATGTCTTCGAACCAGGAGTCGAACCGGTCCGTCCACCCGACAAACAGATTGTCAGGTCGCTTGTATGAAGCGCAGGCGAAACTCGGCGCCCGGTTCGCAGTTGACCACGTCTACCTCGGCCTGCATCGCGCTCGCCAGCTGCTGCACCAGCGCCAGGCCGATGCCGGTGCCGACGGTTTCGCGCGTGAGCTCGTTTTCGCTGCGGTAGAACAGGCGGAATATTTTCTTCATCTGGTCAGGAGCTATACCTGGG
>CALJQI010000445.1 GCA_937980285.1 uncultured Gammaproteobacteria bacterium
GTCGTCGCAGTGTCTGAAATTGCCGCGCGTCAGCACCGCGGTGGCGTGCACCGGCATCGGCTCGACCACGATCATCGCGGCGCCGCCGATGGCGCGTTCCTCGTAATAGGCCCGGTGGCGTTCGCCCGGCAGGCCGAGCTCTGACATGTTGGCGGTATGCGCGCCGAATACGATGCGGTTATCGAGGCTGCGGTGGCGCAGCTCGAGCGGCTGGAAGATGTTGTTGTACTGGGTCATGTCATTGCAGGGAACGGGTTCGAAAAGGCGAATATACCGATTGTAGGTTTATGAACAAAACGATATATTTTCATATCTGCCATCGAAATTTGTCATAGTGTCAACGCTCGATATCGATTCCATGCGAACCCTCACGGTGATCGCCGAAACCGGCGGCATCACGCGCGCGGCGAAGAAACTCAACCTGTCGCAATCGGCCGTCAGCCATAAAATGAAACGCCTCGAACAGCGGCTCGGTCGCAGCCTGTTTACGCGTAACAATGGCCGGCTGGTGCTGAGTGTCGACGGCGAAAAACTGCTCGATTACGCGCGCCGGCTGACGCGGTTACACGACGAGGCCTGCGCCATTTTCCACCAGAGCGACCTTGCCGGTGAGCTGCGCCTCGGTATTACCGAGGACGTCACCGCGCCAGGCATGGCGCAAATCCTGTCCAGGTTTGCCACCAGTTTTCCGCAGGTGGCGCTGACCTCGCGCGTCGCGCATACCCCCGAGCTGGTGCGCTGGCTGCAGTCGGGTGACATCGACATGGCGCTGATCGAGGTGTTCGAGAGCGAGCAGCTGGCCAGCGATTATGCGCTCGGCCGGCAACAGGTGGTGTGGTTGCTGGCGGAGGATTTCGTCATCGACGAGGAGCAGCCGATTCCTTACGTTGCCTATCACAAGGATTGTTTTTACAAGGCCTGGGCCGAGCGCGCGCTGGCTGAGACCGGTCGCAGCCTGCGCGTGGTATACGAATGCCCGAGTCTCGACGGCATGGTCAACGCGGTGCGCAGCGGGCTCGGTGTCGGATTGGTCAACCAGGACGCATTCGAGCAGCTGCAGGCACGCCGGCGCGGCGGCGGGCGCGGCCTCAGGATGGATCGCACGACGCTGCCGCAAACACCCCCCATCCAGCACGTGGCGCGTTTTTCGGCGGGCCTGCCGACCCGGCAGATGGACAAACTGCTGGAATTGATCATGCAGGAACTCGGTCAAATGACCTGAGCCGCCCGCTGCTGTTCATGCTTCGGTATGATTCAGTCGAAAATCTTTACCGAAAACGTGCAACTGTCGTTATGCTTGGGCTAAACCGATGGAGCGAGAAAGTTGCCATGCAGCACAATGTCTTCCCCAGAGCCGAACTCGACGACCGCCTGCAGGCGGTTCGACAAGCCATGAGCCAGTCAGGCCTCGATGCCCTGGTGGTATCGGTTCCGGAGAATATTTATTACCTGACCGGGCTCGATCACTGGGGGTTTTTCGCATGCCACGTACTGGTGGTGCCGGCGGTCGGAGAGATGGCGCTTGCCTGCCGGGCGATGGAGCGCATCACCGTCGGCAACCAGGTTGAAAATGCCGAATTCTACGGTCACGCCGATACCGAGGAACTGGCCGACTACGTGTTAAAGATCCTCGGCGACCGAGGCCTGTCCAGCGCTCGACTCGGTATTGAAAAGCGCAGCCTTTTCATGACACCACGGATTTACGAAATGATTATCGCCGGCGCCGGGGGCGCCGACTGGATCGACGGATCCGGCGTTATCGACGAATTGCGCCTGGTGAAATCTCCTCTCGAACAGGATTACACTCGCCGCGCCGCGGCCGCGGCGGATGCCGGCACGCTGGCGGCTATCGATGCGATTCACGATGGCGCCAGCGACTATGAAATTGCCGCCGAATGCAATCGCGCGATGATCCTGGCCGGCAGCGAGTACCCTGGATTCGGCCCGTTCATACGCCCCACCACCCGGCTCGGCGAAGAACACACCACCTGGCGCGGCGATGTGTTTCACGACGGTGACGCCGTGTTCCTCGAAATCGGCGGCGCCTATCGCAAGTACCAGGCGCCGATGGGGCGACTGGTCTACGTCGGCTCGGCGCCGCCGGGCGCAGAAGCCTCCGCCGAGCTCGCCATTCGCGGCATGCAGGCGATCTGCGACGCGCTCAAACCGGGCGTCACCGCGGGCGAGGTTTACCAGGCGTGGAAAGACGTCGCCGACGGCGCCGGTCTGCTCGATTATCACCGGCACCATTGCGGCTACATGGTCAGCATCGGCTTTCCGCCCAGCTGGACCGGCGGCAGCATGGTCACCAGCCTGCAGCCGGGCAGTACACGCGAACTCAAAACCGGGATGACGTTCCACGCCCACTCCTGGTTTACCAACACCGATGTGGTGGATTATTTCATTTCCAATACCGTGCTGCTTACCGATAGCGGTGCCGAAAATTTAACGCCGCGGACGCCGCAAACGCTGATTGTTCGCTAGCTCTCCGGCGATTTCATTTACCGGCATTTTCTCGCATCACCGTGCAGCTTTCCCGCGTAAAACATAAGGATTTGCCTTCATCAATCGTTTTTTTAATTCCAATCGGGTAGTATTCGAAGGATGCAGGCTGGATGGATCGAGTCGCTGTATGATAAAAATCGATGGAGTAAATGAATATTAGTCATTTCATTCATCAGATTGCGGCCGGTATAGTCAACAGTATGCAATACCACAATAAAGACATAGGGTGGTACTGACATCCAAATTAAATAAAACCTGAGGAGACATTTTCGATGACCGACACAACCAAAAAAGAATTCAAGGAGTTACTCACCCGGGACGCCAAAAGCGGCAAGCTGGGT
>CALJQI010000446.1 GCA_937980285.1 uncultured Gammaproteobacteria bacterium
GACGGCAGTCGCGGCAGCGATACGCCGAATCCGCATGTGCCGGCGTACTTTTCGCCCAGCCTGGCCTTGCGAATCGTCATCGAGATCGGACAGGACGGCAGTGTCAAAGCCTTTTACGAACAGGAAGAGCCGGGCAGGGGCACGATGTTTGACATCTAGCCCGCACGAACCGCCACCAGGTGAGTGCGTAGCCGCATTCTGCGCCCATCACGGAAATGGCTCGTTACAGCAATAATCGGAGAGTTTTCTGGCGCCGACGTCGCTAATCTGGCCGCAGTCAAAGTAAAGCGGAGTATGATTGGACCGATGACACAACATAACGATAAAACCCTGCAAAAATTCGTCGCGCTGGCGCGATTCATCGCCGATAACGCCGATAATCGTCTCACCCTGGAGACACTGTCGGCGCGCGTACACCTGTCGTCGTCGCGCATGCAGCGGGTATTCAAGTCGATTTTCGGCGTGTCGCCAAAGAAATTCCAGCAGGCGGCGCGCAGCGAGCGTTTCAGGCAGCTGTTACGTGACGGCGTCGATATCACCGACGCCATTTTCGAATCGGGCTACGGTTCCACCAGCCGGGTTTACGGTCAGACCATGCATAACATCGGCATGACACCTGGAAGTTATCGCGCCGGCGGCGCCGGCGAACGCATTACCTGGGCCTGCCGCCCGACCGTGCTGGGACCTATCCTGATGGCCGCCACCGACCGCGGCGTCTGTTTCGCCCAGTTCGGTGACGATCAGGATGCGCTGCTGACGCAGCTGCGACGGGAGTTTCCGCGCGCACAGCTGGAACGCTTCGATAGCGATGGCGATGGCAGGCTCGAGCACTGGATTGACGCGCTTAACGGCTACATCCAGAATAAGCAGCCGCGTCCGGAGTTACCGCTCGATCTCAGGGGTACCGCTTTCCAGATCAAGGTCTGGGAATTTTTGCTGAGCCTGGGCGACGGCGAAGTCGTCAGCTACTCCGAGCTGGCGCAGGCGATCGACAAGCCCAAAGCGGTACGCGCGGCGGCCTCGGCCTGCGGCGCCAACAAGGTCGCGGTGCTGGTGCCCTGTCATCGGATCCTGCGCGGTGACGGCGGTCTCGGCGGATATCGCTGGGGGCTTGCGCGTAAACGCGCCCTGCTCGATGCCGAAAGAGCGCGTAAAGCACCGGCTCGATAACATCAAAACAGGCAAGTAATTGAAATGAGGCAGAATCGCGTCAGCCCGGCGAATGCAGCCCGCGGCTTATTGCAGGGCACCGGGAAATCCCTTGCTGCTTGATATTCTCAATATCGTCGCGCCGGTTTTCCTCGTCGTCGGCGCGGGTTACGTCGCGGTCAAAAGCGGCTTGTTTACCGCCGAACCGATCGATGAACTGATGAAGTTCGCGATCCAGATCGCGATCCCCTGCCTGTTGTTTCGCGCGACTTCGACCATCGACCTGTCCGCGGCCTTCGACTGGCGCATGCTGCTGGCCTACTACTGCGCCGCCGGCGCGACTTTCGTGACCGCCTATTTTGTCGTCAAAAACTTTTTCAGGCGCCGCCCCGGAGAGGCGGTCGGCGTTGCTTTCGCGGCCCTGTTCTCCAACCTGGTGTTGCTCGGCCTGCCGATTTCGGAGCGCGCCTGGGGCGGCGATCACCTGGCGCCCGGTTTCGCGCTGGTGTCGGTGAACGCGCCGATATGCTACCTGATCGGGATCAGCGCGATGGAAATGCTGCGCGCCGATGGGCGCGGGCTGGCGGAAACGCTGCGCGTCGTGCTGAAGGCGATGTTTCGCAACAGCCTGATGATCGGCATAGGGCTTGGTTTTTTCGTTAACATAAGCGGGCTGGCCTTGCCCGGTTCGTTGATCGGCGCGCTCGACTTACTGGCGCGCGCCTCGCTGCCGGTCGCGTTGTTCGCGCTCGGCGGCGTGCTGACACGCTTTGCGCTGTCGAAATCGCTGGGCGAAGCCAGCCTGATCTCGGTATTGTCGCTGCTGGTCCAGCCCGCTATTACCCTGTTGCTCGGTCAGTTACTGCAGTTACCGGAAAGCGTGACCCGTTCGATAGTTCTGATGTCGGCCGTGGCGCCAGGTCTGAACGCCTACCTGTTCGCCAGCATGTACAATCGCGGCCTGGATGCGGCCGCCAGCACCGTGTTACTGGCGACGGTGCTATCGGTATTCAGCGTCAGCGGCTGGCTGCTTGTACTATAAGCCGGCGTTAGCGAACGGCCTGCTTCGAAGCGCCGCGCTCGAATTCGTCCAGCCACTGAACGAATGCTTCCTGCGGCATCGGCCTGGCGAGGTGGTAACCCTGGGCGATATCGCAGCCCAGCTGCTGTAGCGCGGCGAAGGTCATTTCGTCCTCGATGCCCTCGGCGACGACCTTGAGTTCGAAACCCTGCGCCATCTTTATCACGGTTTTGACGATGTGCTGGTCCATCTTGTTTTCCAGCATGTAGCGCACGAAAGACTGGTCGATTTTCAGTTCGTTGGCGGGGATGTTTTTAAAATAGGCCATCGACGAGTAACCGGTACCGAAATCGTCGATGGATATGTTAACGCCCAGGGCCCTGAGCTCTTGCAGCGACTGGACGCTGGCGGATACGTCTTCGAGTAGCGCGCTTTCGGTGATTTCCAGGGTCAGGCGGCCATGGTCGACGCCGTAAATACTCAACGCGTTTTCCACGGTTTCGACCAGACCCGGTTCGGCGAGGGTCTTTGTAGAGATGTTAACCGCAACCTTCAGCTTTGCCGGCCATTGTTTCGTTGCCCACAGCGCGGCGTTGATGGTCCAGCGGGTGATTTCGAAAATATTGCCGCATTGCTCGGCGACGGGAATGAAGATTTCCGGCCGAATGAAACCGCGCTCGCCGTTTTGCCAGCGAATCAGCGCCTCGGCGCCAAAAAGCTCGCCGTTGTCCATATCGATTTGCGGTTGAAAGTAGAGCTCGAACTGGTTCTGGTCGACCGCCTGTCGCAGGTCGGATTCGATATCCCAGCGGCCTGCACGCTGGGCCTGGATTTCACTCGAATAAACGGCATAGGATTCGACGCTTTGATGCGTATCGTTTAACGCTGTTTCGGCTTTGATCGCCAACTCGTCGGCATCGACGGCGTGGTCGGGATATAGCGCGATGCCGACACTGGCGCCCAGCCTGATCTTTTGATCGTCGATCATGAACGGCTCGTCCAGGCTACCCAGCAGCTTGATCGCCGCCAGCGTCGCATGCCCCTCGTTGAGCACTTGCGGCAACAACATGGCGAAATCGGAATTGCCGATACGTGCTATATGGTCGTTGTCGCGCGACAGTTCCCCGAGGCGCTCGAAAAACCTGCTCAGCAGCAGGTCACCGGCGGCATAGCCGTGAGCGATGTTGAATTGCCGGAACTGCCTGATGTTTATAACCAGCAGGGCCAGCTTGCCCTGACGCTCGCGCTGCTGCTCGATCGACGATCTCAATCGATCGAAAAATGATTCGCGGCTGCCGATGTCCATGTGTTCAGACCTGCGCCGCGTTATAGATAAAACTGCTGTGGATCGATGCCGTAGATGCCGGGATCGACGCTCTTGATGATTTTCAGCGGGTTGCCATCTTCGTCGTCTTCGATTTTATAGGTATCGATGATGTCGAACTGGGCATAGGGATTTTTGTCGCTGTCGAGAATCAGCATGATCTTCGGGCGTAGCCGCCATACCCGGTGATGTGCCACGATGACACCGATACGGCCGTCGCTGAGCTCGATGATGGTGCCTACCGGGTAGATGCCGACCACCTGGATAAACTGCTCGACCAGTTCTAGCTGGAAATCGATGTTGCTCCAGTCGTATAACTTCCGCACGGCGTCGTGCGGCGAAATCGCTGACATATAAACCCGATCGGAAATCATCGCGTCGTAACAGTCGATAATGCCGGCCATTTTTCCGAACAGCGGAATCTTGTCGCCGCTGAGGCCTTTGGGATAGCCGCTGCCGTTATGACGTTCGTGATGGGTCGCTACCATCTCGATCACATCGTCGTTTATACCTTCGATCGAGCTGACGATTTCGACGCTGTAGTCGACATGCTTTTGCACCAGCTTGTACTCGGTCGGATTGTATCGGTTCGGATTCTGCAACAGCTTTTCCGGCAGCTTCACCTTGCCGACATCGAACAAAAGCGCGCCGACCGCGAGCGACAGCAAATCTTTCTTCGGTAAACCCAGGCTGCGGCCGAATGCAACCGCCCAGATCGATGAGCTGACCGAGTGGTTGTAGGTATAGTTGTCGCGGGTTTTCATCATGGTCAGCCAGGAAAACGCATCCGGGTTGCGCACGATGCTCTCCACCATCGGCGTAACCGCCTTGCGCAGCATCGGCATTTTCAAGTTTTCGTTGTTGGAGATGTCTTTCATGACATCGTCGACGCACTCGGCCAGCGCCTTGTGATTTTCAAGCGCGGTGTTCATCTCGCTTTTGAATTCGGAAATGTCCTGGTAGATTCTGGGCTTGATGCCTGTCAGCTTCTGTTTTATCTCCGTGTCGCTTAGATCGCCGTTTTGTCGTGAATCGGCGCCGTTGTCGAGCTTGCTTTTTTCGACATCGATATAAACGAATTCGGCGTATTGCTGCAATTTGTCGATATCTTGCTGCGTTTTGATATGAAAGCCCTGGATCTTGTAGGGCGTATCCAGCCAGGGGCGATCTAGTCGCGCCACGTACATGCCCTCGAGCAGATCCGGAATGCGTACTTTGATTTGGTTGATAGGCATTAACTTTTTCCCAGGGCTTGTCGGAACTTCATCGATCGCCGGGCGCTTTAAAACCTGCGGCGACTGTTAACCGTATCGGCAACAAAACCGTTTAGTTGAGGCACATTGATAAAGAATCTGAGCCACCGGCGGGCTTCATTCGCTGCCGGCATCCGAGCTATAATCGGTCGGCCTCGCATGGTACCCGTCAGGCCGGGCTTAACCGATTCGAAGCAGGGCTGGATTAGAGGTAGAGGGCGTACTCATATGATGCAAACCAGCGGCCGCGGCCGTGTCCTGCGCAAGGCGCTGCTGGATTCGCTTTCGTTGCCGGCTTTCATCCTGCTGTCGACGATGATGGGATTCGGCTCGCTCGCCCGCAGCACCGGCTTCGCGCCCGAAATGGCCGCGCTGGCGACCGCTTTTATCTGGGGTTTGCCGGGGCAACTGGCGATGGTGGAATTGACCGCTACCGGGCAGGGCGTGATCGCGATCGTGTTCGCCTGCTCGCTGGCCAATGCCCGCTTTTTCCCGATGGTGGTGTCGTTCATTCCCGCGATGAGTCGTGAAAGGAGCGGATTCGCGGCGCTGGTCCTGTATGCCCAGCTGCTGTCGATAAATTCCTGGGCGATGTGCCTGAAACAGTTTCCGCATATAGATCCCGCCTACCGGCGACTCTACTATGTCGCCTTCGCGCTGACGATACTCGGCGCCGCGGTTGCCGGCACCCTGCTGGGGTACCATGTCTCGGCGGTGTTGCCGCGGCCGCTGGTGCTGGGGCTGATATTCTTGAGTCCGCTATTCTTCGCGCTGGTGCTATCGGCGGTTAGCGGCGCCTGCGAGCGCGCCTCGCTGCTGCTCGGTTGCGCGGTGGTGCCGGTTGCGCACCAGTTTTTCCCCGCGGTGGACCTGTTGTTCACCGGCCTGGTTGGCGGCAGTGCCGGGTTCCTGCTGGGCCGGGTGCCGCGCATCGGACGGATACTTTCGTGACCACCGAGACCCTGTGGATCATCGTGCTGGGCTGCTCCGCGGCGACCTTCGCCTGGCGTCTGCTGGGCGTGGCCGTGGTGCGAAAAATCAATCCCGAGGGCGCTATCTTCAAATGGATTACCTGCGTCTCCTACGCGATGGTGGCGGGGCTGGTGTTTCGCATGCTGATGATGCCGGAGAGCGAACTCGCCAGCGTGTCTTTGCCGATACGCATCGGCGCGGTGGCGATCGCCTTCGCGGCGTATTTTCTGTTCAGCCGCCGGCTGGTGGCGGGGGTTCTGGCGGGTGGTCTGAGCCTGTCGGCGCTGGTGCACTGGCTTTCTTGAAGAAGGCGCCGTAGATACTGCCGCACAGCGTCAGCAGGCCGGCGACCAGCAGCAGCAGCGCGATCGGCCGGTTGAAGAATCCGCTCCACTCGAAATGCAGCATCTGCATCGCCTGCGCGAAGGTCTGTTCGCCGATCTTGCCGAGAATCAGGCCAAGCACGATACCGGCGACCGAATAACCCGAACGCCGCAAAAAGAAGCCGACCACGCCGGCGAGGAACATGACGACGACGTCGATGGTCAGCCCGCGCACCGCGTAGGCGCCGACCGTGGCCAGCAGCAGAATCATCGGCGCCAGGAACTGGAACGGGATGCGCAACAGGTTGATGATGGTCTTGGTTTCGAGGAAACCGATCAGCAGGATCGAGCAGTTGGCGAAAAACATCGCCGCGAACACGACCCAGACCAGGTCGGCGCTGTTGAGGAACACCAGCGGTCCCGGTTCCATGTCGTGCATCTGGAATACACCGACCATCATCGCGGTCAGCGCGCCACCCGGCAGCCCGAGCGCCAGCAGCGGGATCATCGCCGCGCCGGTGGCGGCGTTATTGGCGGTTTCCGATGAAATCACGCCTTCGAGCTTGCCCTTGCCGAATTCTTCCGGTGTCTTCGACCAGCGCACCGCCTCGTTGTAGCCCATGAATGCCGCCAGCGTGGCGCCGATACCGGGCAGGATGCCGCAGAAAAAGCCGATCACGATCGAGCGTACGACCGCGAATTTGTGCGCGATCAATTCCTGCAGGGACGGGAAGTCGACGCTCATCTTTGGCGCCTGGTAGGAACCGCGCACCTTTTTCTCGGCCTGCACGAAAATCTCGGAGACGGCGAAAAAGCCGAGGATGGTCGGGATGAAGTGAATCCCGGCCAGCAAATAGGGCATCTCGAAATCGTAGCGTTCGATGCCGCCGACCGGGTCGAGACCGACCACCGCCACCATCAGGCCGATCAGGATCGATAGCCAGCCCTTCCAGAAAGTCTTGGCGCCGACCGACGCCGCCACCGCCAGGCCGAAGAATACCAGCGCGAATATCTCCGGCGGCCCGAAGGCCGAAATCGCCCAGTCGGCGATGGGCGCGGTCGCTATCATCATGATGATGGTCGATACCACGCCGCCGAGCGCGGAGCACATGACCGCGGCGCCGACCGCCTTGCCGGCCTGGCCGTTTTGCGTCATCGGGTAGCCGTCGAAGGCGGTGGGCGCGTTTTCCGGCGCGCCCGGGATGTTGAACAGAATCGCGGTAATAGCGCCGCCGTAAACGCCGGTGCAGTAAATCACCGAGAACAGCATGATGCCGTGCTCGGGCGACAGGTGCGCGGTAAACGGCAGCAGAATCGCCGCCAGCGTCAGCATGCTAACCCCGGGAATGGCGCCGAACAGCATGCCGCCGATGACGCCGCCGAAGAAGATCAGGATGCCGATCGGATCGCTGAACAGCGTAATCGTGCCCTGCAGAAAATTATTCCAGGTGTCCATGGACTATTGCAGCACCGTGACGACCCAGCTACCGATGTCGTAAAAAGGCTTGATATTGCCGACCGGCAGGCCGACGAACAGGATCTTGACGAACAACATCAGCAACAGGCCGTAAATCAGGGCCATGACCAGCGCCATCGGTTTGGCGCGGCGCTCGCCGAAGACGTACATGACGCCGATAATGAAAAACGGTGCCAGCGTGTAAAAGCCGAAATCCTCGAGCAGGGCGGCGAAAAACAGCGGCAGCATCAATGCCACCCGCACGCGGTGGTGGCGGATGAAGTAAATCACGATCGCAACCAGGATCGCCGCGCAGACGATGCGCGCCAGGTGCAGCCCGCTGTCGCCGGCCGAAAACATCGCCGCGATCCAGTCCGGAACGCGCATGTAAATGAAAGGGATTGCCAGCAGCGCGAAGGTCGACAGGTACCAATTCAGGCTTTCGTGGTGCGCCTCGTGCGCCGCTTCCTCGGCACCGTCGTCGACCGCGGCGCTGATCATTTGCGAGGAAGCCTCGTCGCCCTTGACGTAGTGGTGAATCAATTGGCCGATCGCGGCCAGCGCCATCAGCAGGATAATCGTGCGCGGCCAGGCGGTCGCGCCGAACTTGTAGATTTCGATGTCCTTGTCGAACTCGAAGGAATAGATGTACAGAAACAGGCACAGTGTAAGCCATAAGCCTGCTTCCACCAGGTGCCCGACTCTAAGCCTGCCAATCATCGCGACGGCCCGCCTGGAGTTACGCCCGGGACTTTTCCCGGGCGTATCCGGGATAGAAACACGATCGGACTCTACTTGACCTCGAGTCCCATCTGCTTATAAACGCCGCGGTACTGTTTTACCGTGGTGTTGATCAGCTCCTGCGTGCCCGCGGTGTCACGAAAGCTTTCGATCAGGGTCATGAACTTGCTTTCGTTGTATTTCTGGTAGCTGGGCTGGCAGTAAGCCTTCTGGAAAGCCCACTTGAGCCACTCGACACGCTCCGCCGGTACGCCCTTGTGGGTGTAGAAACCGCGGAAACGAAACAGCGGCTCGAAATCGAGGCCGGCGTCGGTCAGACTGGGCACGTCGGCGAAGGCGCTGGGACGTTCTTTCAGAATGGTCAGGATCGGCTTGAACTTGCCGGCGTCGAGGAATTTGCGTACGTCGCCGGGTTGCTCGAACAGCGCGTCCACCTGGCCGCCGGCGAGAGCGCCGTAGCGCGGTGCGCCCTTGTCGAAGGAGATTTGCTGGATCTTCATGCCGGTGGCGTCGGTCATGAATTTCATCGTCACGCGTTCCATCGAACCTTCCTTGGAGACGTTGGCGATGGTGGCCTTGCCGTTTTGCGCCTTGACCCACTTGACGAACGAGTCCCAGTCGCTGAAACGATCTTCATTGGTACGAATATAAACCTGCGAAAAGGTGATCTGCGAGGTTACCAGCGGAATCAGGTCCGTTGCCGGGTTAGGCCGGGTCGAATCCAGCGCGTGTGCGCTGGAGGCGTCGTCGATGTGCTCGAGGACGCTGTAGCCGTCGGCCGGGCTGGCCATGAAAGCGGTCATGCCGACGGTGCCGGAACCGCCGGGCTTGTGGTCGCGGTTGATCGAGACGCCGGTCAGGTCGCTGACCGCCTGCGCCATGGCCTGGGCGACCTGGCCGGAACCGCCGGCCGGGCCGTAGGGTACGACCATGGTCAGGGCGCGTTGCGGATAGCCGCCGGGCTTGTCCATTCCGGACGGCAGGTTATCGCTGGCGCAGGCTGCATAGGCTGTGTTGGCTGAAAGCGCCATGGCGGCCAGCGCGACAGCGCTAGCGGCCAGGTTTTTACTGAATTTCATTATGCTCCTCCAGTTGTATTATTTGTGACTGCGATTAATTATTAGATTTATCTGCGCTGGATGGTATACAAGCTTGTCAAAACTGTCTAGCACATGTCATGGTGTGTCGAATTGCTGCAATTCGAATCATATTTCGCAGCGTAGAAGATTTAACTAGATTAACTCGAAGCAAAAACGGGATGGATTCAGTCACTCAAATAGCGCTCGGCGCCGCGGTCGCCGAAGCCACCATCGGACGCAAGGTCGGCAATCGCGCAATCCTCTGGGGCGCGATAGCAGGCACCCTGCCCGATCTCGATGTGTTCGTGCCGCTGGGCGATGTAGTCAGGGATTTCACTTATCACCGATCGGCCAGCCATTCGCTGTTCGTACTGGCGCTGGTGACGCCATTGCTGGTGTGGTTGATTACCCGGATTCACAGAGATACCCGGGCTTTGCGTAACCGCTGGCTGCTGACGGTATACCTGGTTTTTGCAACCCACGTTCTGCTCGACAGCCTGACCGCCTACGGCACGCGGATATTCTGGCCGCTACCGTTACCGCCGGTCTCGCTGTCGACGATATTCATCATCGACCCGACTTATACACTGCCGCTGTTGATCGGCGTCATCGCCGCGCTGGTGATGTCGCGTCGAAGCGACCGTGGCCACCTGGTCAATCGTTACGCGCTGGTACTCAGCTCGATCTACCTGGCTTGGACCCTGGTTGCCAAGACCATCGTCACGGAAAACTTCGAACGTGCGCTGCGTGACCAGGGTATCGAGTATCGGGACATTTTCAGCACGCCGGCGCCGTTTAACACGCTGCTGTGGCGTGCCGTCGTAACAGACGAAAAGGGTTATTACGAAGCCTGGTACTCGCTGCTGGAAGACGACAACGGTATCCGTTTCAGCCATCACCCGAGCCGCCAAGACTTGCTCGGCGAAATTGCCGATCACTGGCCGGTACGACAGTTGCAATGGTTCAGTCGGGGATTCTACTCGGTATCCGAGCGCAACGGAGATATCGTCATCAGTGATTTGCGAATGGGGTTCGAACCCGACTACGCGTTTCAGTTCAAAGTCGGCGAGATTTCGAATCCGCACCCGAAACCCGTCCTGCCTGAACAGCTTCTGGTCGAGCGGGATTGGAGCCTGTTGCCCCTGGTCTGGAAGCGTATCTGGGATTCGCATGTACGCTGGAGTCCAGCCGGCGCCGATCGTTAAACTTCTTGCGGTGCTGCCAGTCCTATTACGCGAATGAAAGTAAAACTACAAACCTCATTAGTCGCCATCAGCCTGGCGCTCGTTTTCGGGATTGCCGTCGGCGTGATGATAGGCGATGGCTCCGAAGCGCCCGCCGCAAAGCTGCAAATGCCAGAAATCGGGCAGTCGACCGCAGCACCTGAAGTCGCAGGTGAAAATGCCGACACCCACGCGCGAGCCGAACCTGGTATCAGTGAGCTGAATCGGCTGCTGCAGAACGAAATTCGCGCGCGCCGGGCGCTGCAGCGGAAACTGGAGGCCCTGGAGCGCCAGGTCGCCGCGCTCGACCGCGACAAGATGCTCGGTACCTCGCAGGAAGCGGTCGAACAGGAAAGCGGTGATGCGGATCACATCGGGCTCCCCGGGCAAGGCTGGTTCGACCAGCAGGCGCTGCTCGATAGCGGCA
>CALJQI010000447.1 GCA_937980285.1 uncultured Gammaproteobacteria bacterium
CAGGATCAGGCCGGCGGCGCACAGAACCCGCGAACCTCCAGCGTCTCGAGCAAGCCGATCATTCGTCCTTACGAAAAAACCGCGCGCAAACTGCACTTGCTCGATACCCGTTACCTGTGGAAATCGGAATCGCAGGTCAACCAGACCAGCAAGGTCGGTGTTTTTCACAGCGGCAAGGGCTGTATCTCGCGCGGCGCGATGAACACGCCGGATGTGTTTGTGTATCACAAATCGCTATTCCCGTCCGAGGCCGATCTGACTCACCGCATCAACAAGGTTATAAATGGACTCGACTACGACGCCGAGCGCACCGAAAAGTACCGCCTCCTCGGACGCCTGAAAAAAACCGGGGGCCTGAGCCTGCATGCGGAAATCATCGATATGGATTTTAAGACCTGCGCCCCTGGTATCCGCAAAAGCGAGCGACTGAAACGAATGGAGAACATATCTGCGCATCGCTTCACCAAGCATCGCGTCAAGCTGCAGGTCAGCTGGCAACTGCGCAGCAATCGCGACCAGGACATCATCTACGAAACCAGCACCGCGGGCAGTTTCAACGGCTGGAGCCATTCGACCTCCTCCAGGACCGCCATTGGCAACGCGCTGGAGTCGGCCGTGCTGACGCTGTTTTCGGAGCAGGATTTCATCGCCCGGATTCTGGTCGAAGAGGACGCCAGCGGAATCGAGGATCTCGACTACGCCAGCCTGAAACCGATCAGTTCGGACCAGGGAACCCGCAGCCGAAAGCTGCACCTGCTGGCTAACGGCAAGGACTGGATCAAGGGTAAGGACGCACAGGCTGAAATCGGGCAATTGCTGTTTGGCGAAAAATGCGCGGCCAGGGCGCCGATGCCGCTGGGCATCGCGCTGAATCGCAAAAAATGGCTGGCCGCCGACGCAAGCCGCGCCAACGACGCGATCATAAAAAAAACCAGGCCCCTGGGATACTCGATCAGTCCGGCATCTGACGATACGCTGTCTAAACTGGAAAACTCAAGGGGTTACAGCCTCAATGCCCGGATCACCAGCCTCACCTACGACGCCTGCGCGCCCTCGCTTTCGGCATCGACCAAATACAAACCGGTAGACAAGATCGCCTTCAAACGGCTAAGCCGCAACCGCGTGCAGGTCTGGGTCGAATGGACGCTCAAATCCGATCGCAATCGCAAACTGCTGTACCGAACCAGCACCATGGGTTTTGCCGGCAGTCTGCTAACCGACACCCGCGGCGACGATGCGATGTCGCAAGCCCTCGGCATGGCGGCCGAACAGTTGTTCGCCGATCGCGATTTCATCGAGCTGATAACGCTCGAGCCGCGCGACCCGGCGCAGGCGCAAAGCTTTGCCGCCAGGGATAATTCCTCGGTCAAGGGTATCGTCATGGCGAGCGATCAAAAAGCGACCCGGCTGATCGTCGTCAGCGGTAGCAGCCCCTGGCGCCGGATACCCGCTGATAAGTCGGTGGGATTTTACGCCTACGGATCCGAATGCACCCCGTTCAGGGAGCGCAAGTGGCCGCAGGCGCTGAACGATCACCCGCGGATTTTTCCGGATGCCGGAGAAATCGTCAGCGCCGAATCCAAGGTGGTAAAAAGCCTCGGTTACCCGTCGCAGGTCGCCGACGAATACAGCGTCGTCAGCATCAAGCGCAAGCTCGGCGGTTACAGCCTCCATGGCGACATCGTCGACATGCGTTTCGACTCCTGCGCGCCCGAACTGAGCGAAGATACCGCCTATTCCAGTCGCAAGATTTCCTCGAGCCAGTTCAAGCGCCATCGCATCATTCTGCGCATCGACTGGAAACTGGTCGGCAGCGACCAGGACCAGGTACTGTTTCGTAAAATGACCGAAGGCGTCGCCGATAGCTGGCTGCTGAACGCCAGGGGTAAAAAGGTGTTCGCTATCGCGATCGAAAACGCGACCTCGCAGCTGTTCGCCGAGCCGGAATTCGTCGCCAGCCTGGTGACGGATAATACGCCCGAGGAGAAAGGTTTTTTCAGCGGCCTGTTATCCTTCCTCGGTTCTCAGGAAAGCGGCGACCAGGCTTCGATACCGGGCACGAACAATCGCTACCTGTTACAGGCGCACGCGGCGCAGGTCTTTTCCGAAATCTCGGTGGTCAAGATCGGCTCGCTGCAGCATTACATGATGGAAGGCGACTGGCCGCATAGCCTGCCGCAGATCGGCATTTCCGATTCGACGTTCAACAATAGCGAAGCCATTTCGCACGTCAACCTGCAGCCGGACGGCAGCATCGTGGTCGAACTGAAAGAGCTCTTCGGCAGCGACAAGATCATTACCCTGAACCCCGAGTCCAGTAACGGCGAGGTCAGCATGAACCGTTGGCACTGCAGCAGCAATCTCGATTCGGCCTACCTGCCGCAAAACTGCGAAGGCCTGTAAGCAGCGCGCCGATTACCCGCGCTAGAGCGCCAGCTCCTTCAGCATCTTCGACCTGAAAACCGCGTACCAGGCGCCGAACAGTGCGCCGATGGCGGCGCCGCTGACGTGCGCCACGTAATTGATCAGGGATTTGTTGTCCAGCTGGTTCATTTCGTAGATATCCCAGCCGATGTACCACAGCGCGATTAGAAGCGCCGGCACGCGCAGGATTCGAAAGATGACGATAAACCAGAAGAAACACCGAATCCGCACTGCCGGCATCATGATCGCGAGCGCGGCCACCGCCGCCATCACCACGCCCGACAGGCCAACGGTCGGCAGCGCACTGTCGACACCCGCCATCGTGTAACTGTAAGCCAGGCTGGTGCCGAAGGTGCTGACGGTAATGAACAGCAGGAAAACCAGCGCGCCGAAAACGATT
>CALJQI010000448.1 GCA_937980285.1 uncultured Gammaproteobacteria bacterium
ACGATTTCGATCCAGGTGCGATCGGCCTTGTTTTCGACCTTTGTGATAACGCCGCCCCAGCGCAGCTCGGCGCCGATGTAGGCGTCGATATCCATACGCACCCGCGTCAGGCTGGGATTTTCCACAGGCACCCTGCTAATCGCCGCCGGCGGCTGGCTGGCGCAGGCCGACAGCAGCGCCACCATCAAAACAGGGAATGCTCTCTTCATACACATTAGTTGGCTATCAATCCGCTTAGTTCGCCAGCAGCGCGAAAAAATTAATCCTGCGCCGCTCAGCTACTCTCGGGCGTTACCCGGTGAATACGCACATCGAGCGGCCGCGAGGTATCGAGGTGGATATCGCGTTGCGGGAACGCGAACACGATACCGGCGTCGTTGAATTTTTTATTGATCGCCAGGTGCAGCTCGCTCATGGTTTGTCGCCAGTAGTCCATCGAACCGATAAAACAGCGCAGCACGATCGTCAACGAGCTATCGTTGAAGCTGTCGAACGCCACCATCGTCGGCGGATCGTCGAGCACGCGCTCGTGCTCGTCAGCGACCTCCTGCACCAGCTGGATCGCACGCGCCACGTCGCTGCCGTAGGCGATACCGACCGGAATCACGATACGCGTCACCGGGTCCGAAAGGGTCCAGTTCAGCAGTCGGCCGGTGATGAATTCCTTGTTCGGCACCAGCAGCTCCTTCTGGTCCCAGTTACGGATCGTGGTCGAGCGGATGTGAATCTTGGTCACTACCCCATCGGTGTCGCCCACCGTAACCACGTCACCGATGCGGATCGGACGTTCGAATAGCAGGATCAGTCCGCAGATAAAATTCGCCACGATCTCCTGCAGGCCGAAACCGATACCGACACCGAGCGCCGCGATCAGCCACTGAATCTCGGACCAGCTACCCCCCAGCAGGTTAAACACCAGCACGATACCGAGCGCAACGATTGTGTATTGGGTCAGTTTCGAGATTGCATATCGACTGCCGGCGCTGATATTGAGGCGGGTTAACAGCACGATCTCGAGCAGCGCCGGCAGGCGGCGCGCGCCATCGAAAATGATCAAAATCGCCAGCACGCCAAGGATCAGGCTTGTCAGGGTTACCGGTACCAGTTTTTCCACACCGTCAACCACCGTGCTGCGCTGCCACAGCGCGAACTCGTCAAGAATACCGAATGCCGGCAACACATCTGACCATATCACCCACAAGCCGCCAGCGGCGACCAGCACAAGCACCGTATTGATCAACTTACTGGTATCGTCGCTGAGCGCCTCGTAGTCGACCTCGGGCTCCTCGGGCTGCAGGTAGTCAACCTCTCCAATACCGCCCTCGTCCTGCGCGGCTTCCTTCGCCGCGCGTTCCAGTCGACGCCTTTCCAGCGCATCGTTAAACGCAAGCCGGCGCTCCATTAACAATAGCCAGCGCACCACCAGCTGATGAATCAGTATAATCGCGACAATCAGCCACAGCGTGTCGATCATGCGCTGACCGAACTGTGCGGCGGTATAGACATAACCCACCGCCGCCAGTATCCCCAGCAGCACCGGCAGGACCAATCCCAGCGTAAGCCACAGGTAGCGAAACCAGGTAAGTGGGTTGCCCGGGTTGGCGGAGTAGAATTCTCGCAGCGCGCCGTTGACCGGAGCCAGGATGCGCCCGAAAAACCAGGCCAGGGCGAGCAGGACTATGACAAAAAGTAGTCGGCTCAGGCCACCCGCCAATGCCGCGGGATCATAGGATATCGACGCGATCAGCAGAAATCCTGTCGGCAGGAATATCGACATCAACCGCCGGGTTTGATAACGCAGTTTTTCCGCCATTGCCGGGCTCCAGCCGAAATGGGCGACCGCCAGCCCCTGCGGTTCACAGAAAATCCTGAAGGCGACAAAATAAAAGAAGTAGAGCGCAATACCCGAGAACGCGGCGCCGATTGCGGGCACGAACTGCCCGGTCCAGGCGGCGGACTGGTAGAAATGAGCATCGACATCGAGCGCATCGATACTTTGCACAAACTGCAGGTGCAATCCAAGCGCGGTAAACAGGATCGGCCAGGGCAAAGCCAGCACCAGCGTCAGCGCCAGCGCCCTGAGCGTGGCGACATAACGGTCGTGCCGCAGCTGGCCGACATTGCGGCTGCTAGTTTCCAGCGATGCGCGCAACACGCGAGTGATTTTCATCAGCAAGGCGAACAGCGCCAGCCCCAGCAATAGCACCCATGGAAACGAAGCAGGTAATATCAGTGCACGGCCCAGTTCCAGCCAGTGGGTCGGCGAGACAAAGATGCCGATGCTTTGCGAGATCGAATTGAGCGTCTCCCAGGACGGCAGCTTGCCGGTACGAATCCACAGCAGGCGTTCATCGAGAAAATCGTTATAGTCGGTTACCGCCTCGGATAACTGCCGTTGCGCGAAGTCGAGCTCACCGAGCGCCTGCAGGTAGGTATCCTCGGCCGCGATCGCCTTGTCCAGCAAATCGCGCCGCAGATCGGCGAGTTGCAGAATCTCCAGGCGCAACAATCCGCGCCAGGTTTCCGACAGCTTTATCATCAGCTCATCGACGTAAACATTGATATCGCGCATGCGCGCGCGTTCCTGCTGATTACGGATATGGCGCAGGCTGGAGTCGATAACGAGTTGTCGGCGACGCGCTTCGGCAGCCTCGAAATCCGCCGAATCGGGCAAGCCGCGCCGCTGTTCCAGCAGCGCCTGCCCGAGCGCCTCGCTGAGGCCGGCAATCTCCAGTTTCTGGCGCGCCAGGCGAAAATTATCGGCCACGCGCTTGGCCTCGGCAGTGGCGGCGTTCTCCTGCCCGGTTACCCGCTCCAGTTCCTCGGCAAGCGCATTCAACTCTTCCCCGAGCAGCGTGTTCTGCTGCGCGAAATCCTGCACCAGCTCGTGCTTGCCGAAAGCCTGGCGTTCCGTCTCCTCGGCCTCTTCCCTGACGCTTTCGGCCTCGCGCAGGCGACGGGCCGCCACCAGCGTTCCCAGCAACTCGACATATTGCAGCTGCCGATTCAATTCCAGGGTCGCCTTGTCGCGCTGAACCCCGAGTAACTCAACCCGCATCGGCTGGCTCAGCAGTTCCTGCTCCAGCATTTCGATTTCGGCGGCGAACGCCCGGGCGTCGAGTTCCAGCGCCCAGCGCTGGGCCTCGGTCAGACGTTGCGGCTGGTTTTCGGGAGTCGGCAGTTGCAAGGCATCGGCGACTTCGGCCTGGCGCTTTTTCGCCTCGGTGAGCCGGTCCCGCGCCTGTTGCGCGCGCTGCGACTGGGTTTCCAGCAGGGCCTGCAGCTTCGCCAGCGCCGTCGTCAGCCCACTCAAATCGGCTTTTTCGCCGAGTAACTGCTGCTCGAGCACCGGCAAGGCCTTGCGCGCTAGCGAATCGGGAAGTTTCTGCGCAGCTTTGGATTCGAGTTCTTCGAGCGCCTCACGCAGCGCCGCGGATCTTTTCGGCGCGCTTTCGCGCGCCTGAGCGAATTCGGCAGTGGAGGCTTCGTAACTGCGCCGCTGTTCCACCAGGCTGATCGACTTGCGATACAAATCGATCAGGTTCGACTTGACGGCCTCGTCGAACTCGGCCGAAGCTTCCGCCTCCTGCAGGCGGTTTTGCAACATTTCAAGAGTAGCGCCCGAGTCGGCCGATATCGCGCTTTGTGC
>CALJQI010000449.1 GCA_937980285.1 uncultured Gammaproteobacteria bacterium
GACCTGTTCAATTTCATGGAACGCATTTATGACTGCTACGGCGTCAACAGCGAGATTCGCGGCCAGGATCGATGGGTAATCACGCCGGGCGACAACATGCTGACGCAAATGCCGGGCCTGCCCGAAGACGGTATGACCGTAACCTACGAGCGCAGCGCCGCGCTGGCCAACGAGGATCTGCACTACCTGAGCTGGGAGCATCCGTTCGTGCGTAACGCGATGGATATGATTCTCAGCAGCGAGTTCGGCAATACCGCGTTGATCGCGATGCAGTACCCGGGCGTCAAGGCAGGAACCCTGCTGGCCGAGTGTCACTTCCTGATGGATTTCAGCGATGACCATCGCAGCCATAACGAGCGCTACTTCCCGAATGCGAGTATCAAGGTCGTGATCGACGAATCCGGGCAGGATCACGCGACCCGCTTCGACCTGCAACAGGGGACGCAGCAGACGCAGCGGGTAGACAAGGATACCGCGATTAAAATCGTCAAGGCGCGGCAATCCGAGCTTACGCAGATGCTGGAATTTGCCGAGCTGATTGCCGACACCCGGGTGCCTGGGTTGATCGAGGCAGCGCGCGACAACGGCCGTAAGCTGCTCGGACACGAGATCGAAAGGCTGGTTGCGCTGCAGAGGGTAAACCCGGGCGTGCGCGATGAAGAAATCGCATTTTTCCGTGATCGGCTGGATCGTTTCGAAGCCGCGCTGGAGCACGCCAGGCTGCGCCTCGATGCCGTGCGCGTTATCGTCGCACTATAATGATTCAGGACCGGGGCGGGAAACCGCGCGCTGCTCGACGCGCGTCTGCAAGGCGGCTCTAGACCGCCGAATCGAGACGCCGGGTATTATTGCTTTCGGCTTGCTGCTGTTGCAGTAAAACTACGATTTCTTCGAAGTCGACCGGCTTGCTGAAGTAATAGCCCTGCATCAGGTTGCATTCATGCGTTTTCAGGAAGTCGAGCTGTTCCTTGATTTCCACGCCTTCGGCAACCGTGTTGATACCAAGTCCCCTGGCCATGTTGATTATCGCAATCGTGATCGATACATCGTCCTTGTCCTCTGGAATATCGCGGATAAACGAGCGGTCGATTTTCAGGGTCGAAATCGGGAACTGCTTGAGATAGGCCAGCGAGGAATGGCCGGTGCCGAAATCGTCGACGGATATGTTGACGCCAAGCTCGGAAAGCTGGTTAAGCGTTTGCATGACGCGATCGATGTCGGACATGAGCATGCTCTCGGTTATTTCGAGGTCGAGCATAGGCGCATCGAGGTCGCTTTGCCGCAAAGTCTGGCGTACCTTGTCGACCAGGTCCGCTTCGCGCAGCTGGCGCACCGACAGATTGACCGACAGGCTGATGGCGGGTAAGCCCGCGACCAGCAAATCCCGCATCTGGCTGCAGGCCTGCTGCAGCACCCATTCCCCGATGGGCAGGATGAGACCGGTTTCCTCGGCGATACTGATGAACTGATCGGGAGGGACCATGCCGCGCTCGGGGTGCTGCCAGCGGATCAACGCTTCGATGCCGACAATTCGGCCCTGCTGAATATCCACCTGCGGTTGATACTGCAGCCTGAATTCATCCCTTTCCAGCGCATGACGCAATTCGTACTCGAGCTCGAGGCGATGTTCCAGCTGTCGGCTCATTTCATGGTTGTAGTACTGGTAGTTGTTACGTCCCCGGCCCTTGGCGTGATACATCGCGGTATCGGCATTTTTTAGCAGCCCTTCGACGTCGTCTTCGTCCAGCGGGTAGAGGATGATGCCGATGCTCGCCGTGATGACCATCTTTTTATCCTTGATCACGAACGGCTCGGCAAATCGTTCGATTATTTTTTCGGCGACGATATTGACGTTCTCTATGGTTTGAATGTTTTGCAACAACAGGCAAAACTCGTCGCCGCCCCAGCGCGCTACCGTATCGCTCGAACGCATGCAACTGCTGAGGCGTTCGGCGGCCTCCCTGAGCAGGCTGTCGCCGGCGTCGTGGCCGAGGCTGTCGTTGATTTTCTTGAACTGGTCGAGGTCGATGAAAAGCACCGCCGCCATTTGCTCGTAGCGATCCGCCACCTTCATCGCCTGCTGCAGGCGGTCGACGAAAAGGCTGCGATTCGGCAGGCCCGTGAGATTGTCGTAATAAGCCAGGAAGTTGAGCCGGTCGGCGGCTTTTTTCTTTTCGGAGATATCGAGAATCATCGCAACGAACACCGGCGGCTCTTCATCGGGTGAATATTGTAGCAGGACTTCTACCGGGTAACTGCTGCCGTCCTTGCGTTGGTGCACGGTTTCGAAGTGGACCTGGTCGACCTCGCCGTTGCGTAACGGCTCGACATAGGACATGAACTCCTCGGAGGAAACTTCCGGTTTAATATCCAGCGCGGTGCGCTGAGTGAGCTCATCGCTGTCGTAACCGAGGTTGTCGCGCCCGCCCTGGTTCACGTGGGTGAACCTGAAGCTGTCGGCATCGAAAATGTATATCTCGTTGGAAGATTTATCCAGCAGGCGTCCCAGACGGCTGGAAAGCTCGGTCGCCTGTTTGTGCTCGCGGTGTTGTCGATCGAGGATGCGGTCGGCACGGATTACGAACAGCAGCAGTACCAGGTACAGGAGGCTGAGAATGGCAACGACCGCGAGGCTGACATGAAGCTGCTTTTGCTTGATTTCCGCCAGCCGTGCGCTGATATCCGAGTAAATTTCGAACACGCCGATAATGCTGTTATCCCGCTCGGAGTATATGGGCAGGTAGCTGGAGAGTACGGTACGGTTGTAAACCTCGCCGCCGTCGATAGTGCGAAATTTTTCCCGCTCCGAAATGGTACTGATAACGCTACCGGTTTGGGACACCCTGCTACCGGGATAATCCGGCGGCTTGATGCTTCCGGTCTGGCTCGGGTCGGTCGAAAACAGGGTCTTGCCGCTGGTGTCAAAAATCTTGATCTTGAGGATCGGCAGGCCACGCAGGATTTCCTCCACGTCGTTGTGCAACTGTCGAGACAGGGGATTGCTAACCAGTTCTGATTGCGGTAGCGATTCGGCCTGCTGCAGAAAGTCGCGGTACTCGGGGAACAGGGTATTGGCGATGGTGCGGGTAAGCGAAATGTAATTGCGCTCTTCGATCTGAATCAACTGGTCGATCGTGGTATGGCGGTAATAAATACTCAGGCTCAGGGCCGAAGCGGCAATCGCAATCAGGCCGACGATCGAAAAATGAAGCTTTAGTCTGTATTTTTGTTTCGACATGTTGTAGATATTGTTACCGCTAGTCATGTTGAGGGTTTCCTGGCTGTAAAACCGCCACCAACCACGTCACTCAAGCGTCTGTAAAAACCGTACTTCCCGCGCGTCACATAATGAAATGCAGCACTGAGCAGGCTATCGGCAAATCTTCGCGGAACTGAAGTAATATTCTTGACATACATACCGGTCGGTATTATAAGACATACCAACTGGTATGTAGATTCGATATGAACGACTTAACCGATAACGATGTTTACTGGTGGCGTCCGCTGGACGATAGCGAAACCGATACCCGCGGGCAGATACTGTTTGCCGCCTACCGGGAAATTCATGTCAACGGTTTCCAGTCCGCCAGCCTGAGCAATATTCTCAGGCGCACCGGCGTCACCAAGGGCGCGCTATACCACCATTTCCGCGACAAGAAGGATCTGGGCTACGCGGTCGTCGACGAAGTCATCGCCACCCGCATTCAGCAGAGTTTCATCCATCCGCTGGCGCATTTCGACGACCCAATCGAGGGCTTCATCGAACTGATCCAGGGCGCCGGCGACACTTTTTCGATCACCGATATCGAGCTCGGTTGCCCGCTGTCGGTGCTGGCCCAGGAAATGGCGCCCATCGACGAGGGATTTCGCACCCGCCTGACCGCGATTTACGCGCAATGGCATCAGTCGATCGCCGATGTGCTGGCCAGGGGTAAGGCTGACGGCCTGATCATCGACGAGGTAGACCCCGAGACCATGTCGGTCACCATCGTGGCGATCATGGAAGGCAGCCTGAGCGCGGCCAAGGTGGCGCAAAGCCTGGAAATGCTTCGCCAGTGCGGCCGTGGTTTGACGCAATTGTTACAACTGATAAGAAAGAAGCCCGGGAGTCGATAATGACCAAAAAGTATGCCGAGTTTATCCTCGGCCACAAATGGATGACTGTGATTCTGTCGGTCTTATGGATCATGGCGATGGGCTTCGGCGCGCAAAACCTGACCTTCACCAACGATTACCGCGTGTTTTTCGGCGAAGACAATCCGCAGCTGATGGCGTTCGAAAAC
>CALJQI010000450.1 GCA_937980285.1 uncultured Gammaproteobacteria bacterium
AGCGGCGGCACCAGGTAGGCGGCGGAGCGGGTGGTAACGGTCATGACGCCGTCGCTGGCATAAACCAGTTGCGCGCGTCGATGCCGGTGGAAAGCCAGCGTATCGCCCGACGCCAGGTCGCGGCCGTGGGCGACCACGGTCAGCGGCAGTGATTCGAGTTGGCCCAGTTGCCGGTGATCGACAGCGAAGGTTTGGCGTTTTTGCGGCATTTATTGGCTTTATCTAGTGAGTACGCCGCTACGATTTTAAGCAGAATTGACTCCGGGTCAAATCGGGATGCCGCGCCATGCAGCGTAAAAAACTAAATTTTCTGTTTCTCAACCTGGGGCATTTTTTCGATCATCTGTTCATGCTTATATTCGCCTCGGTGGCGGCGCTACGCCTGAACGACGAGTGGGGCATGAGCTATGCCGAACTGATTCCCTACGCCACGCCCGGGTTCGTCGCCTTCGGCGTTTGCGCGATCCTGGCCGGCTGGATAGCCGACAAGTGGAGCAGGGCGGGTATGATCGTGATCTTTTTTATCGGCATCGGCCTGAGTTCGATTCTTGCCGGCATGGCCAGTAGCCCGTTGCAGATTGCAAGCGGCCTGACACTGATCGGCGTGTTCGCCGCGATTTACCACCCGGTGGGGCTGGCGATGGTGGTGCACGGGCGCGCGCGTACCGGTATCCCGCTCGCAATCAACGGCATCTTCGGCAACATGGGCGTCGCCAGCGCCGCGTTGCTGACCGGTTTCCTGATCGATAATGCCGGCTGGCGCAGCGCGTTTTACCTGCCCGGCGTGATTTCGATTTTACTGGGTCTTGCCTACCTGGTTTTTATCAGCAGCGAGAACGCCGCGGAGGCCAGCGACGCAGGCGCGGCGGCGGCAGGCAAATCCGCTCCGGCTTCGAAACCGAGACACGTGCTGTTACGCGTGTTTGCGATCATATTTTTCACCACCGCCATTGGCGGCCTGATTTTCCAGAGCACTACTTTCGCCCTGCCGAAAATCTTTGCCGAAAGGCTGAGCGATTTCGCCGGCACAGCTACCCGGGTCGGTTGGTACGCCTTCCTGGTGTTTTCCCTGGCCGCGCTGGCGCAGCTGGTGGTCGGTTTCCTGGTCGATCGGCATTCGATCCGCACGGTGTTCGCGACGGTGGCGATGCTGCAGGTTATTTTTTTCGCCGTCATGACGCAGCTCAGCGGAATCGCGGCGCTGGCGGTATCGATCGCCTTCATGTTTGCGGTGTTCGGCCAGATTCCGATCAACGACGTACTGGTCGGACGCATGGCGCGCAGCGAGTGGCGCAGCCGCGCTTATGCCATCCGTTACGTGGTGACCTTCTCGGTAATGGCTTCGGCGGTGCCGCTGATCGGCTGGGTGCACGGCAATTGGGGATTCGAGCTCCTGGTCCGGATTCTGGCTATTGCCGCGGCGACGATCTTCGCCGCCACGCTGCTGCTGCCCGCCTCCGAAACCAGGCTACAGAGCGCCTGAGCTATTCCTCGCCGGCCGCCGCGCTGCCGCCTTGCTGCATATCGCTCAGGATCGAGCGCAAGTCGTTTTCCCAGCGTTTGAACTGAATTCGCAGGCGGTCGTCGGCATAGAATTCGCCCAGCGAGGTCGGGTTAATCGACGATATGATGGTCTGTTCACCCTCGGCAAACACCGCGATCTTCAATGGCAGAAACGGTATCAATTCGGGAAAGTCGGCGCTCAAGCGTCGAACTTCTTCGTGCTTGCCGAAAAACACCACGCGATAACGATCGGTTTCGTAACCCAGACCGGTCAGGCCGCTGTCGCAGCGCTGTACATGCGCGACCTTGTATCCATGCGTTTCGATGCTCGATTGCAATGAAGTCATAGAACGTTCGAAATTCTGCGCCGAACGCACCGTCAGAATATTTTGCGCGATACCGGGCAGGCTTGTCAGCGAAAGCGCCAGCATTAGCCACAGTTTGATTAAGGGTTTCGTATTCATAGCAATGCTTCGTCGATTATATCGAGCTGGATTTCGTGCAGTTCCTCGGCGAATTCGAGCAATTGATCGTTATTGAACAGCTGCGCGATCAGGCGCATGTTCATCGCGATTAGCTGTACCGTGCCATCGTCGTTTTCAATCACCGTAATCCGGCACGGCAGGCCGACGCCCAGTCTCGGCTCGACGCGCATCATCTTGTACAGCTGTTGGAAGTTGCAATAGCGAATGGTCATCTGGCGTCGATTGACCTGGCCACTTTCGGTCAGCCCTTTTTCCAGGTGCCGGTCGGGCAGGTAGCGAAAGTTTTTACCCTCGATCGCGCTTTTGATGCTGGCGATGGTGGTGGCAAAGTCGTTCGGCGAGTCGAACATCAGCGCCGGGGATTTTTCAGTTTCCTCCGCCGCCGCGCTTGGAATGCGCTGTTTGGCTTCGAAACTGCGAATGTAGCTAACCAGGTCGTTGAAATCGTTGTCCCTGAGGCCGACGTCGAGAAAGGATTTCATCGCGGTGCCGGGCCGTCCCAGCATGATCACCCGCTTGATCATATGGTCGGATGCAGAGGCAAGAAATCCCGGGTTGGTGATCGCCGGGGGCATGACCGCGAACGAGCGCCCCCTGGAGTAGGTTACGCCGGTGCCGAGCCCTTCGCCGCTACCGTCTGACGAGTGGCAGCTGCTGCAGTAGATCTTGAACAGCGAGCCGCCGCGCCTGCGATCGCCGGGCAGCGGCGTATCGGGGTATTGCGGACCCGCGACCCCCGACCAGCTCCTGATATAGGCGGTAATCGCGTCGACCTGGGCGCTGCTCAATTCCGGGAAGGCGGGCATGATCCTGCCGATGCGGCCGTGGCGTATGGTCGACTTGATGTAGTTGTCGCTGACGGTGGCCAGTTTGCTCGCCGACAGGGGCAAACCGATACCGCCGCCGTTAACCTGGTGGCAGGCGGCGCAGTTGGATTCGTAGAGCGCGGCGCCATCGGGCGCAGCCGACGCCTGCGGCGAGCAGGCGAGCGCGATCAGCGCGATGGCAACAGATCGGATTTTCATGTGTTGGTGAATGGCTGCAGGTCAGTTAGATTAAAGCGCATTGCTATAGTCTGATATTGTAATGAACCAGGAGTGAAGTTTTACTTCCTTAGCCGATCGGCCCGCTTATTACCCCGCAAGCCTGGTAAACCAGTCTCCTGCCTTTCCGCGACGCACCAGTCTGACCGCAAACGCGGCGCTAGCGATTGTTTGCGCCCGGGCAACGAGGCGTCCGATAAGGGCCCGTGGCCTATCTGGCTAGCCGCAAATCCCCTGTGTCGAATCCACGATCAAGGCCTTTGCTAGCGGCAAACCGGTATGCTGCTCCGCGCCTCCGGTTACAACTTTGATTTGGATCAAGCAATCGCGATTGCCTTGTCATAATTACTCGCAAGCCGGTGTATTCTCGGCTTTTTAACGGGAGACAGATTGTGAAATTGAAAAAATACCTCGTCATAGGCTTGATGCTCGGCTTTGTCGCGGGCCCGGCGCATGCCGAAGAGCATGCGCTGTTCACCACCAAATCGCTGACGCCGGAAACCGCGCTGAAGGCGGTATCGGCTGCGATGGACAAGTGTCGCGCCGAGGGCTACCAGGTGGCCGTATCGGTAGTGGATCGCATGGGTAACCAGCAAGCCATGCTGCGCGACCGCTACGCCGGCGCACACACCCCCGAGACCGCTCGCCGCAAGGCCTGGACCGCGACCAGCTTTCGCACCAATACTTCCGACCTGGTCGAGCCGACCCAGGCGGGAACGCAACAGTCCGGCGTGCGCCAGGTAAGCGGCGCGCTGATGCTGGGCGGCGGCATGTTGATCGATGCGGGCGGTTCGCTGGTCGGGGCAATCGGGGTTTCCGGCGCGCCTAACGGCGACGCCGACGACGTTTGCGCCAGGGCCGGAATCGCGGCAATCGAGGACGATATTTCGTTTTAATCAGTTCACGGGCGGAGCCCGGG
>CALJQI010000451.1 GCA_937980285.1 uncultured Gammaproteobacteria bacterium
GCGTTGATCCCGGCCGATACGCCCGGTGTCGAAATCGGCAGGCGCCATTTTCCGTTGAACGCCGCGTTTCAGAATGGTCCCAATAGCGGCAAGGACGTGTTTATCCCGATGGAATTCATTATCGGCGGGCAGGAGAATATCGGCAAGGGCTGGCGTATGCTGGTCGAGTCCCTGTCGGTCGGGCGCGGTATCTCGCTGCCCGCGGTCGGGGTTGCGGCGGGCAAAGCCTGCGCGCGCGCCACCGGCGCCTATGCCCACGTACGTAAGCAATTCAATACTTCTATCGGCAAGTTCGAGGGTGTCGAGGAACCGCTGGCGCGCATCGGCGGGCTTACCTACATGATGGAGGCCGGCCGGCTGTTGACCCTGAGCGGTCTCGATCACGGCGAGAAACCCTCCGTCATTACCGCGATTTTGAAATGCTTCAATACCGAGCAAATGCGCCAGGTGGTCAACGATGCGATGGACATTCACGGCGGTCGCGGTATCTGCCTGGGTCCGTCCAATTATATCGCGCGCGCCTACCAGACGATTCCGGTGGGGATCACGGTCGAGGGCGCTAATATCCTGACCCGCAGCATGATTATCTTTGGTCAGGGCGCGATTCGCTGTCACCCCTTCCTGATGCGTGAAATGGAAGCCGCGACGCGCGACGACAGTGATGACGCGGAGCGGGAATTCGATCAGGCCCTGCGCGGGCATGCGGAGTATTTTATTACCAATTATTGCCGTGCCGTGGTGTACGGGATTAGCGCCAGCCACCTGGCGCCGACGCCGTATCCGGGCCGAATCGGGGCTTATTACCAGCGCCTCGGCCAGATGAGCGCGGCTTTCGCGGTTATCGCCGACCTGGTATTGATGATTCTGGGCGGCGCTTTCAAACGCAAGGAAAAGCTCTCCGGCCGTTTTGCCGACGCGTTGTCATACATGTTTTACGCCTCCGCGGTACTGAAAAAATTCGATAGCGACGGCCAGCCGCGCAATGATTTACCGCTGGTCGAGTGGTCCGCGAAGTATTGCCTGTATCAGGTACAGATGGCGCTGGACGAGATACTGCGCAACTTCCCGATCAAGTGGCTCGGCGTCATTGTCCGGCATTCTATTTTTCCGCTGGGACTAAGCCTGCGACAGCCCAATGACGCCCTCGGTCACCGGGTCGCGTCGCTGTTGATTCGGCCCGGCCCGGCGCGCGACCGTTTGACAGATGGTATTTATATCAGTGATGATCCCGATGACATAACCGGTTGTCTCGAAGACGCGCTGAAAAAGGTAATCCGCGCCGAGTCCGTGGAAAGGCGGTTGCGGCATGAGCGGATAACCCAGCCCGGGCTCGAAGATTATGCGCAATGGGTAGCCAGCTTGCGCGCCGCGGGGCAGGTAGACGCCGAGGAAGCGGAAATATTGCTGCAGGCCAGGGAAGCAACAGCAAGAGTTGTGCGGGTCGATTATTTCGAGTCCGCGCAATTGGCGATGAAGTCTGCCGCGCCGGCAAAGCCTGCGACCGGCAAAACGACGGTTAAAAAGAAGCCCGCGGTTAAAAAGAAGTCCGCGGTTAAAAAGAAGCGGGTACAGGGATAAAAAAATGAATGCCCTAGCCCGTTCGGTAATACTAACCCGATGCCAGTATTGGGGGGGACGCAAATGGAGAAGGTCTGGTTAAAAAGTTATCCGCCCGGGGTTCCGGAGGATATTGACGTCGATAGCTATCAATCGGTCACCGATGTGTTCGAGCAGGCGATAGCGCGTTTCGGAGATAATCCCTGTTTCTGCAACCTGGGGACGACGCTCACTTACAATCAAATGGATCGGTATACCGATCAACTGGCAAGTTACCTGCAAAGCTTGCCCGGCATGGAAAAGGGCGATCGCGTTGCCATCATGATGCCCAATGTGCTGCAAAATCCGATTTCGATTTTCGCTACCCTGCGCGCGGGCTTTACCGTGGTCAATACCAATCCGCTTTACACGCCGCGCGAGCTTAAGCACCAGCTGACGGATTCCGGCGCCAAGGTCATCATCGTGATGGAAAACTTTTGCCATACGCTGGAAGAAGTTATCGACGAGACGCCGATTCAGCATGTGATAACGACCCAGCTCGGCGACTTGCTCAAGTTCCCGAAATCATTGATCGTCAACCTGGTGGTCAAGTATGTCAAAAAAATGGTGCCGTCATTTAACCTGCCGCGGCGGGTAGTCTTCAAGGACGCCCTTGCGCGAGGCTCGGGTCAAGCGCATAAGCCGGTTCCCTGCGGCCATGGCGACCTGGCGTTTTTGCAGTACACCGGCGGCACCACCGGCGTCGCCAAGGGCGCCATGCTGACGCACGGCAACATGATCGCCAACATGCAGCAGGCCTCGGCATGGATCAGGGATATCGTCGAGGAAGGCCGGGAAGTCATAATTACCGCGCTGCCGCTTTACCATATATTTTCGCTGACCGCGAATTGCCTCACTTTTATGAAGGTCGGCGCGTTGAATTACCTGATCACAAATCCGCGCGACATGCCGGGATTCATCAAGGAGTTGACCGGCCTGCGATTTACCGTGGTTACCGGGGTAAACACCCTGTTCAACGGCCTGATGAACACCCCGGGTTTCGAGCAAATCGATTTCGGGCCGCTGAAACTGTCACTGGGTGGTGGCATGGCGGTGCAGCAACCGGTTGCCGAGCGCTGGCAAGAGTTGACCGGTACGCCGTTGCTGGAAGCCTATGGCCTGACCGAAACTTCGCCGGCGGTGTGCATCAATCCGCTCAACCTGAAGGGGTATAACGGCGCCATTGGCCTGCCGGTGCCGTCGACCGAGGTTTCGGTACAGGATAGCGAGGGCAATATTCTGCCGCAGGGTGAGACAGGTGAGCTTTGCGTCCGTGGACCGCAGGTGATGAAGGGTTACTGGCATCGGCCCGAGGAGACCGCCAAGGTATTGTCCAGCGATGGCTGGCTGAAAACCGGCGACGTCGCGCAAATGGACGAGGAGGGTTATTTCAGAATTGTCGACCGGCTCAAGGATATGATCCTGGTTTCAGCGTTTAATGTGTTTCCGAACGAGATCGAAACCGTGATCGCCGGGCACGATGGCGTGCTCGAGGTCGGCGTCATCGGTGAGCCGGATGAAGACAGCGGCGAAGTGGTCAAGGCGGTAATCGTCAAAAAAGATCCGTCACTGGACGAGGCCGCGGTAATCGAGCATTGCCGCAAGTATTTAACAGGTTACAAGATCCCGAAAATAGTGGAATTTCGGGACGAATTGCCAAAAACCAATGTCGGTAAGAGATTGAGGCGTGAACTGAGGTAGTCTGTATGAGCAGTGAAGACGACCGCGAGATTGTCCAGGACTTTCCCGACAATCTGCAAGAATTATCCTTCGACGAATGGTGTGACCTGCACCAGTCCGATCCGCGGCGATTTGACAGCTATCGCCTGAAAGTACTTAACGACCTGATCGATTCGGCCCCGGCCGAATCGAAACCGCGCCTGCGCGGATTATTGTTTCGCATGGAAGGTGAGTCGAGGCGATCGAAGTCGCGGCTCGGCTACAATTTGTGTTTATCGTCGATGATGATGGAAATGCTCGACGAAATGCGCGCGCAGATCCACCTGCTTTGCGCCGCCGATATTAACGAGTTGAAAGAGCAGGCCGTGAATCCGGCGAGCGCAAAAGTCATTCCCTTTAACGCAAGCGGTAAAACTGAAGAACCGAACTAGTAACCGCTGATT
>CALJQI010000452.1 GCA_937980285.1 uncultured Gammaproteobacteria bacterium
CGCTGCCGCGTAATGGCCGCGACGCGCAGCACTCCAGTTGCTGCGCAGCCGCGATTGCCCGTATCAGGGAAGCGGGCATGGTGGTTTCCCGCTTTATTCTTCGTCGGCAATGGCTTCCGAGTAAGCAGCGGCGTCGAGCAAATCCCCGGCTTCTTCCGTATCTTCCATCGAAACCTTGTACATCCAGCCGTCGCCGTAAGGATCCTGATTGATTCTTTCGGGCGCGCCTTCGAGCTCTTCGTTGATTTCGATGACTTCGCCGCTGACCGGGGCATAGGTGTCGGACGCAGCCTTGACCGATTCGATGACGCCAACCGAGTCGCCAGCTGCAATCGTACTGCCGATCTCGGGCAGTTCGACGTAAACCAGGTCGCCCAGCAGTTCCTGCGCATGATCGCTGACGCCAACCGTCGCGACCTTGTCTTCAATTAGAACCCATTCGTGTGAAGATAAAAACTTCAGTTCAGATGGCACTTCGCTCATTTATTATTACCCCCTTCGTTTAACATGGATTTCCCCTCGCGCACAAAGGGAAGTTTAACAATTTCGGCTTTCAGCATCTTGTTGCGAACCTCTACCTCGACCTGGCCCGAGGCGCCCGCCGGCACGCGTGCCATGGCGATCGACTGCTGCAGAGTCGGCGAGTAACTACCCGAGGTGATTTCTCCATCGCCCTGCGGAGTCACTACCCTCAAATGGTTGCGCAATACGCCTTTGTCTAATAATAACAGACCAACAAAACTTTGCTGCACTCCCGCGGCCTTCTGTTCGAGCAGGGCCTGCTTGCCGATGAAATCGCGTTCGTCGGCCATGGCCAGCGTCCAGCCCAGGCCCGACACCAGCGGGCTGGTGCTTTCATCCATATCCGCGCCGTAAAGATTCATCCCCGCTTCCAGCCGCAGCGTATCGCGCGCGCCAAGCCCGCAGGGGACAACGCCCGCCTCCAGCAAACGCGCCCACATCTCGGGCATCTGTTCCGCCAGCATCATGATCTCGAAGCCGTCCTCTCCGGTATAGCCGGTGCGCCCGACGAAGCAGTCGTCGAACTCGGCGGCCTGGAAACGGACCAGCTGGCGCAGGCTGTCCTGCTGGTAATCGGCAAATAGAGCGATGGCCCTGTCGCGCGCGTTCGGTCCCTGCACCGCCAGCATCGCGACGTCGTCGCGGAACTTGACGCCGAGGTCAGAAAAATCCTGGGACTGCCGATCGAGCCAGGCCAGGTCTTTTTCCCGCGTCGCCGAATTGATCACCACTCGATAAAAATTATCGCGCAGGTAATAGACGATCAAATCGTCGATCACGCCGCCCTGCTCGTTGAGCATGCAGCTATACAGGGCCTTGCCCGGCAGCTTCAGTTTATCCACGTCGTTGGCGAGCAGGCGTTGCAGGTAGGCCTTCGCTTCGCTACCGCTGACGTCGACCACGGTCATGTGCGAGACGTCGAACATGCCGACATCCTGGCGCACCGCTTCGTGCTCCTTGATTTGCGATCCGTAATTGATCGGCATGTCCCAGCCGAAGAAGTCGACAATCTTGGCGCCGGCGTCGACATGGCACTGGTAAAGCGGCGTTTTGTTTCCCATTGGTTTTGCCCCCTCGGGTGAGGAGACACCCGTAATTCGTGTATAGCGCAAAGAATAGAGCCGATCAGGCGCGATTTAAAGCACTAATTACAGATCAGGCTGCCCTGCTCCTGCTCTTTGTTATCGAGCAACTCTTGCATCACCTGTTCGGCTTCGGATTTGTTGTTGGCGACCGCCTGCGCAAATTCTTCGCTGTCCCTGGCGAAGCTGATCAGGTCATCGATAACCGCATCCGGGATTTTCGGCGCCGTACCCAGCACAGTGAACACACCGGTATTGAAATCGAGGAACAGGATATTGCCGCCGGCGTCGAATATGCGGGTGAAATTGCCGCTAATCCCGCCCTGTGGATCAAGCGGAATGAAGTTGGAGGTAACCAGCCCGAGGGAATTGGTCTTGAAACCGATGACCAGCGCGCCGCCGCCAAGGCTGGTAGTGCCGTTAACGACGACGAGCTGATCCGATACCGTGGTGAAGCCGTTGTTGAACACTTCGACCACCAGCGCGGAACCGGCGCCCTGCGAATAGTTGCCGTCAATGGTGAGAATGTCCGGATTATCCACGCCGCCAGCTATCACCACCCCGCTGTTGTTGTCGACGTTACCGGTTACAGTACCTACGCCACTCAGAATTGAACCGTTAACCAGCTGTAACGTGTTGCCGTTCAGATCCAGGTTGGTACCGAGAGGATTGGCTAAAAAGACGTCGCCGTTGATGTTCGATATCGCCGGCAAAGTCGCGGCCGCCGCGGTAACCAACATCCTGCTGCCGCTGGCCGTGGTCAACTGGCCAGGCAGGGCGCCGCCGTCCCACTGGAATGCCGATAGCACCGTGACCGGGTTGCCCGCCAGCGTCGCAGCGGCGTCCACCACCAGCCCACTGGTAACCAGCTGGCCGGACTGCAGGGCCATGGTGGCGGTGGCGGTGCCGCTGACATGGATCGTGCCGAACGAACTGAGAACGCCATTTACGGTGTCGCCGAAGGCGCGATCGGCGGCAATCTCCAGTACGCCGCCGGCGCCGACATTGTAGATTCCGAGATCGGGGGCCGAAGTAACGCCGTCCCGCATCACCAGCCTGCCGCTGTCCACCGAGACAGTACTCACCGCATCGTTGATGAATTCGACATTGGGACCGATCTCGGTCTGGCCCGACAGGTTGCGGAACAGGCCGCCGCTGTTGATAAAGGTGCCGGTACCGATAATGTCGCCATTGCCGCTGTGAATGAAGCTCAGCCCGCCGGTGTTGTCGATGGTGGCGCCGTTGGCAAGCACCAGGTTACCGCTACCGGAGGCATTGATATCGTTGAGGTTCATGTCGAGCGTTAGCGTGTCGAGGGTCTTGTCGGCAGCGCCGCTCAGGTTCAGCGTGGTGTCGCCCTGTGTCACGCCGAGCACCAGCGGCGCGCCGCCTACGATGGTGCCGCCGCGCCAGTTGTTGTTCAGGTTCATCAGGGTTCCGCCGTTGACGAGATTCAGCGTGCCGCTGTTGAGGTTGAAGGCGCCGTCGATCCGCACCGCGCCGTTGGTGGTC